>CAMHIH010000053.1 GCA_946185175.1 uncultured Candidatus Saccharibacteria bacterium | reverse complement strand
TTATTCGTGAAAGTTAACGCTAAAATTTCATATGGCTGCACACCATTCGCAATCAAATTCGCGATGCGATGCGTCAAAGTCTTCGTCTTGCCGGATCCTGCACCAGCCAAAATTAATACCGGCCCCGTCAAAGTTTCCACGGCCTCTTTTTGCGCCTTATTTAATCCCGTCAAAATATCAGACATATACTCTATTTTACACCATCAAAAATCCCCCTCGCGGGGGATTTTATTTATAGATTTTTGATGTAGTTTGCCAAATCGGCTAGCTTAATTGTTTCTTCTTTATCGCGCAACCGAACGCTAATCTGCTCCGCCTCCGCGTCCTTTGGTCCAACAATTAAGACGCATGGAATCTTCATCTTGGTTGCCTCTCGAATCTTCTTGCCGAGACTCTCATTACGGTCATCAACCGTATAGCGCACCTTGTTATGCTCAATTGGCTCAGATAACTCCATACCATCAAGTACTTCGCGAATCTTCAAGACATAATCATTTACCGCATCATTAATCGTTAAGATGCGAATCTGTTCCGGCGCACACCAGAACGGGAACCAACCCGCCGTGTGTTCAATAAACACGCTCATAAAGCGCTCAATCGAACCAATCAAAGCACAGTGGATCATAATCGGCGTCTTCTTGCTACCGTCTTCGGCCGTATATTCAAGACCAAAGCGCGTTGGCATTGCATAATCCAATTGCACGGTGGCAAGCTGCCATTCACGCCCAAGCGCATCAACCGCCATAAAGTCCATTTTTGGACCATACATTGCCGCTTCGCCTTCACCAATGAAATAATCCATCTGGAATTTTTCGGCCATTTCCTTAATTGAGTTTTGCGCCTTTTCCCACATTTCCGGCGTGCCAATATAGTCATCACCGTCATCGCGGAACGACAAGCGCAATTTCAATTTCATATCAACCTTGGCATACAAATCTTTTGCCGATTCAATTAATTCGCC
Organism: uncultured Candidatus Saccharibacteria bacterium; assembly: GCA_946185175.1. Lineage (GTDB taxonomy): Bacteria > Patescibacteriota > Saccharimonadia > Saccharimonadales > Saccharimonadaceae > UBA2834. The sequence goes on along the minus strand of CAMHIH010000053.1, from coordinate 3,886 downwards.
AAAGATATCGCCAACTTGCTCTTCTGTACAAAATACGTGCGAATCATCCTGCGTAATCGCCCGCACGCGACTCAAGCCACCCAGTTCGCCCTTACGCTCATCACGATATACCATCGTTGTCTCGAGGAACTTAACCGGCAACTCTTTATATGAACGTGGTACGCTCGCAAAAATCTGGCTATGGTGCGGACAGTTTACTGGTTTCAAAGCCAATTCATCACCACTTTCCGAGCTAGTAAAGCGTAACATTTCCGGGAACTTCTCGAAGTGGCCAGAAGTCTTGTAAAGATCAATACTTGCAATATGCGGAATGCAGACTTTTTGGTAACCGCAACGCTCGCGATAACTATTTGCAAATGCACCCAACATATCGCGTAACACGGTACCACGAGGCGTAAAGAGCGGAAGACCGGCACCAACCAAGTCGGAGAAGCAGAACAAACCCAACTCTTTACCGAGCTTACGATGGTCGCGCTTCTTAGCCTCTTCCTGTTGCTTTAGATATTCGTCAAGCTCTTCTTGTTTTTCAAAAGCTAAGCCGTAAATACGAGTCAACATTTGGCGCTTCTCGTCGCCACGCCAATACGCGCCAGCAACTTTCTCGAGCTTGAATACGCCAACTTCTCCAGTATTTTCGACGTGTGGTCCCTTACATAGATCTTCAAAATCGCCCAAAGTATAGAAAGAAATTACCTCATCTTCCGGCAAATCCTCAATCAATTCAACTTTATAATCCTGCCCGTTCTCTTTCGCCCAGGCCAAAGCCTCCGCGCGCGACTTCTCACTACGCGTAATCGGTAATTTCTGCGCAATAATCTTGCGCATCTCTTTTTCGATTTTCTTTAAATCACTTTCGGATACCTTTATATCACCAAAATCTACATCGTAATAGAAACCGTTATCAATTGCCGGGCCAACGCCAAATTTGACTGTTGTTATGGTGCCAGCATAAATATGTTTAATCGCCGCGGCCATTATATGGCTCAGTGAGTGGCGCATTTTTTCTAGATATAACTGATCTGACATCACTGCCCTTTCTTTTAATTAATGATATCTGTTATTTTACCATATTTTTTACTTTATGCCATTAAAATACCCGCCGGCACAAACCGACGGGGTGCAGGGTTTTGTTAATCGTTTCTCGACGACAATCTCTATCCTACTTGAAAAAAATAGTAAAATGTGCTATAATAAAGATATGTACTAGTGTTTTGGCGCAATCCCGCGCCAAGCAGGCACCTTGAAAGGAGTGTGATATGCATGAAAGAAACATGCAAACGTATTGCCACCCTGGCAATGCAGCTGAATCCAGTCGAACTGGTAACACCGACGAACGCACGAAAGGAAAAGGACGCAATCGTTAAAATACTCGATAACGGCTTCAAGGTCAATCCGACCTTCAAGTATAACCGCAACAAGTTACGTCACGCCGTTCGAATTGGCGAACAGCTCGGCGACCTCAAGCCCAAATTCCTCGAACTCGCTCAGCACTGCCCCGCAACCAGCTTTGTTGACCCCGCCCAAGAACAGGCCGTCAAAAACATCATCATTGACCGCATCAATGATGCCATCATCACTACAGAAATGGCGCAAGCCATCCTGGATAGAAACGACATCGCAATGGCGGCTCTCAGCGCCGAAAAGTACGGCACACCACCTAGCGTAATCATGGGCTACGCCTACGATATCGCCAATGATGGCTATCCTAGTAACTACAGCCCATATTTCGACGCCGATGTCGCCAAGGCGCTCAAAGCCCAGGAATTCGATGCAGCCGGCATCCTGCATTACTTTGAGCGCGTACTGGAAATCTATAACATCACGGATTGGCTCGTCATCGTCGACGACCAAGCCACCGCGATCGACGTGCGCGACAAGAACTCTAGCGGGCGTCCGCTGGTCGTGATTCCATCTACGCGCCAAGTTGATGGCCTCAAGCTGCTCGAACTCATCGGACACGAGATTGAGTGCCACCTGCGTAGCTCCGAAAACGCTCGCAACTTCTGGTCCGAAATCCTAACTGACGACTATCTGCCGCTAGTCCCGTTGCTTGCCAAAAGCGACAATGAGTTCATCTACGAGGGCTACGCCAAGCAAAACGACACCAAGGTACGCGGCTCCGCCGGTTTACCGACGCCTAATTACTTGGTAGCCATGGATCAGGCGCGTCGCGGTAGCTCGTTCGCCGAAACCATGGAAACCGTTGCTGGTTTCGAAATTCAGCGCGGCGCCACCCGCAAACAGGCTTTTTCAAGAGCCTGGACGGCAGCTTATCGCGTTTTCCGAGGCTGCTCAAACTGTGGCAACGGCAAAGACGTTTGCTACAGCTTCACCAAGGACTTCGCCTATTTTGGCGGCTTTCATACAGTCAACGAAAGCGACTATTTGGACTTCTCGTCCATGTCGATGCGTGACATCGTGAAGCTGGTCGAGGCCGGCGTGCCACTTAATGCCCGCTATGAGCATCGTTGGCTCTGCCTCAATCCGTGGGAAATCGGCTTACTCTAAGCATCAATTATACTTCAGTTTTATACCGCCAGCCCCAATCGGGACTGGCGGTTTTCTTTTTCTTATGGTATAATCAATCACATCCGATGTGGGTTGCTAGCTCAGTTGGCTAGAGCGCCTCGTTTACACCGAGGAGGTCGGGGGTTCGAGCCCCTCGCGACCCACCAAACCAAGAAAAAATGCCCGCAGGGTATTTTTTTATTTCTCCCTTACTACATACGCAACATAATCTTCCGTCGACCAATTTTCGACTAAATATTTTTGTCGAATTTCCGCACAACTAATATTGCCCATACCAAGTTCCAAACCAATTCCCAAATATTTCAAATAAGCCTCTTTCAAAACCCACGCCACTAATAAGTCTTCATTCTCGCCATCGGCCAAGATCTTTCGCTTCAAACGTGCCGGCATTTCACGTCGGCATTGCAAATCGAAGCCGATCTCCGTATCCGCAATTGCAATCCCCCAATAGTTACCCGAGTGGCTTACATTAAAATAATAGCCTTCAACCGTCTGTGGCTTACCATACGCATTTCGTAAAACCTTATCGTAATCGACATCTACGCCATATTTCTCACGAAAAACTCGCGCAAATAGTTCTCGCGTTTTCTTTTGTACCCCACCGTCTACTTTATAAACATAGACCTGAGTTTTCATTTACGCTTCTAGCCATAACCGAATATAAATATCATCATCGCCTAATAATGCGCGTAGCTCGACTTCATCCATCTCAATATAACCAAGCTTAGTGTAGCTCCAAGTGTTTTCACCATAAAAGATCGAAATCTGATCACCCTGATACAACATAATATCGCCCGGTTTAGCCGCAAGCTCCGCATCGTTTGTTGGTAAATCAAATCCAAGCTTGCCAGTCTTTTCGAAACCGCCATAATCCTCTAAGGCAATATCGAGCAAAACCTTGCCTCGAATTTTACTACGCAATTCTTTTTCGATATCATCATTTTCCCACACAACGTTTACGGTCTTGCCATTTATGCTCAGCAATACGTTGCGATTTTCTTGATACTCTTCACTACTCACTTCGTCATAATCCTTCCCGGTCAAGATGCGAAAGCCGATTTTATCAAGCCATCCGCTATCAATTACCGCTCTAATCCCTAAATAAACGCCAAATATAAACATTATCAATAATGCATAAATCCCAACATAAGACAGAATCCGCAATGGCAAACTTTTTTGCGTTTTCTTTTGCCAATTTTGGTCCGTTTTTGGAGATTTCGTATCATTACTACTTACGGCATTCATAAACATATTATATAATACGCTTATGGATGCATTAGTCTTTATCGCCATCGCGCCGGTAATTTTTCTTTTGAAGTTTATTCGAGAAAAAGATCCGCACCCAGAATCAAGCAAG
>CAMHIH010000052.1 GCA_946185175.1 uncultured Candidatus Saccharibacteria bacterium | reverse complement strand
CGGGCGAGGCTTATGAGGCCGAGCTCGAATTAAAGCTACTCGCCGACGTAGGTTTGATTGGTTTTCCGAATGCCGGTAAATCTACTTTCTTATCCGTGGTTAGTAATGCCACGCCAGAAATCGCCGATTATCCATTCACGACCATTACGCCAAATCTTGGTGTTGCTAAAGTTGACAATCATTCAATCTTAATTGCTGATATTCCAGGCCTTATTGAGGGTGCATCTGAAGGGAAAGGCTTAGGCGACCGTTTCTTACGCCATGTTGAGCGTACGAAAGTACTCTTGCACTTAATTGATGTCTATTCCGAGGATGCTGGCAAGGCTTATCGTGATATTCGCAATGAGCTCGCGAACTATTCTGACGAGCTAGCCAACCGCCCAGAGTTGGTTGTTTTGACTAAGACCGAAGGCCTTGATCAAGAAATTATTGATATGCAGATGGCGTCGATTCTCGAGCAGAATCCGGACGCTAAGGTGATGGCAATTTCTTCATCCGCTCACCAAGGTCTGACTGAAGTCTTGCGCGAGCTTCGCGAAATGATGAAGGATGTCGAACCAGAAGCCGAAGAGACGGAGGAAGAATCTGAGCCGGAAATTCCAGTGATTACGCTCGAAGTCAAAGAACAGAAGCGCCGCGCGCGTCATCAAAAGTATCAACTTGGCGAGCGAAATGCAATCCTTGAGCTCGGTCAAGACGACGCCGAAGACGACCTCGAAGACGCTGAAAATATCTAGTAAAATTTACAACACCCCTTGACGCTAGTGCTTAAATTTGCTTTAATTAATTCAAGCTGGTACGCTTCACGGGGTTCCACTGAAAACGTGGAAAGTGTGGAGACTAGAAACAAAAATAAACAGCGGATTAAAACAAACCAATGTGCCCCAGGGTGGGCGCGTAACAGCCAAGAAAACCGGAGTCATCCGGTTTTCTTGTGCTTTAATAGCGCACAATCAGAAGGCCACCTTGGCGTACGACCCGCGGCTTTTCGCTTGTCCAATCGACGATAGTAGAAGGAAGATTACCACCGGATTTACCCTGGACAACCGCATCGACACTTGGCATGCGTTTGCGTAGCTCTTTGTGGTTGCGGCATGGTGCTTCGCCGCGCGGATTAGCGCTAGTAACAAGAAGTGGCCCAGTTTCGCGTAGGAGCTCAAGCATATAATCATGATCCGGGATGCGGAAGCCAATTTTTTCGAAGCTATCAAAATATGGATGTTTGAACGAGCGGCGTTTTGGGAAAAGGATGGTTAGTTCGCCAGGGAAATAATGGCGCGCCATGGCTAATTGGTTGTAATTGATGAGGGCATATTTTGGAATTTCATTCACATCCGCCACCATCATGGTTAGAACTTTGCCGCTTCCAACTGGGCGTTCTTTTAAAGTTAGGAGTTTACGAATCGCGTTTGTATTGTCTGATTTGACGGCAAGACCATAGACTGTCTCGGTCGGGACACCCAAAATGCCACCCTTGTCGAGGGTTTCTTTTGCCTTCTCCAAATCTTTACGATACATCACGCGCATATATCCATTATATCACAAAAATGACAAAAAGTCAATTCGCAACAGATACGAACCGTGAAGGCTGAAAAAATAAGCATAACAATGATATAATTTTTAGTAGAAAAAAAGGAGAAAGATTCGCCATGTCGGAGACCGCTACGCAAGCTCCCACTAATCAAACAACTACGCGCAAGCCGCGCAATAATATAGTACTTATTTTGATTGCTCTTGCCATCGCAGTGGTGGCGATTATTGCTGGCTATTTTATTTACTTCGGCTTATCTATTAATTATGTTTGGTATATTAATAGCTATTCTGAAAAGACCTCCGATTTTTTTAGCGATACGAACTTCCAGATTTTAAAGAATGAGAGTGATGTAGATAGGATTCTCTCGCCCAGTGATTTAAACTATATCAATAGCATCGAATATGATTTGCCAGTTGACAATATGACGTCCATCAAAAATGGCATTAACGGTCATGATTATTTGGTCGTAGCTTTTACGCAGAATATATGTTCGTCTAATTCGGTCAAATCAGGCAAATATTTTATCGAGAGCATTAAAGATGGTACGGCGACAATCAAGCATGATAGCATCGCAGCTCGTTCGAGTAATGATTATGAAGTCGACGATATTGCCAGGTACTGCGAAATCGAAGAATATTATCTAATTATTGAAAGCAAACATAAAGGCGATTTTGACCAAATTCAACGCGTCGAGGGGCTAGACTACGACAGAGAAAATGTTCATCGTTATAGTCCACGATTGCCGGAACCGGATTATCTATACGAAGGCTATCAATTTGGTGTTCGATATGGTGAAGAGGCGTATTTTGGTAAAGAGCCGCTCATCATTACATCTCTGGAAGACGTCGAGGAATATCTCTATCACGAAGAATATGCCGAGCAGTACAGCAAAGAAGAATCTACTATACGCACTAAATTCACCGACGAAATGCTTGAGGCAGATTTTGAAACCGAAGATTATATATTGATAAGTGCCGAAATGGATTATTGTGGCGGCAATATCACTAATGTTGGTATTACGGACATCAATCGAGCCGGCCATGCGAATGTCGAAATCCGAGGCGAAAGTTCCTGTGGCCCGTGCGCAGCAGAATATCACTATTTCCTCATCCAAGTCGAAAAGGGCGCAGTAAAATCGGTCACTACCAACTATCAATTAACAAACGATAGCTATTGCGACCCAGGCGTTGCTTACAAACCGGTCATTTATCTTTATCCAGAGCAAGAAGCTAATATCTCGGTTAAATTGGGTGCCACTGAAAAACTTTTGGTTAGTTATCCGACCTATATCGATGGTTGGCGCGTTAAGGCTCAACCAAATGGCGACTTAATAGATCTTAATACCGGTCGTGGTCTTTACTCGCTCTATTATGAGGCGGAAAACACCGTGAGCGGTACGCACGATGAGGGTTTTGTCTTCGAGGGGAAAGACACGGTTGTATTCCTAGAAGAAAAACTAGCGCAGCTTGGCTTAAATGATCGTGAGGCGGAAGAATTCATCGTCTATTGGCTACCAAAATTGCAAAACAATCCATATAACTACGTCTATTTTGAAACGACCGACGAGGTGGCCGCAAATATGCCACTCGACGTCGCTCCAGCCCCAGACACTATTATCCGCATCAATATGGAGTGGAAAGCGCTCGATGCACCAATTAAAGTCAAGCAGCAAAACTTACCTGCAGCCCCAATTCGCGAAGGGTTTACGCTAGTCGAATGGGGTGGCACCATTCTATAGAGCTTCATGCTAAAATAAAAGCATGAGCAAGATTAATTTTCATGGCCCCGTAGTTCTTGTCGTAATGGACGGAGTTGGCCTTTCTGATGACGAAGAATATAACGCCGTTAAACAGGCGCATCTCGAGACGCTTGAGCGCGTGATGCGTGAATATCCATGTGCTAAGCTTGGCGCCGCAGGCGAGTATGTTGGTGTGCCGAAGGACGACATGGGCAATAGTGAAGTTGGCCATAATGCTATGGGGGCGGGCGAAATTGTTTTGCAACGCAGCGCGGCCGTAGAAGAGGCTGTCAATTCTGGTAAGATTTTCGAGAGTCAGGTCTGGAAAGATATCGTTGCACGCCTGACCGCTAATCACGGCACTTTGCATTTTATGGGGATTTTTAGTGACGGCAATGTGCATTCGAACATTGCTCACCTCGAACGTATGCTAGCTCGGGCGCAGCGCGAAGGCATTGAGCATGCGCGTATTCATGCGTTGATTGATGGTCGTGATGTGCCGCCGCAAAGCGAGCCAAAATATATTCAGCGCCTAGAGGATTTTGTGCACGGTTTAGGTGATCCCGACTATCGGATTGCGTCTGGTGGTGGTCGCATGGTAATTACGGCTGACCGCTACGAAAACGACTGGCCAATGGTCAAAGCGGGCTGGGAAACACATGTGCACGGTGAAGGTCGGCAATTCAAGACTGCGACCGAGGCAATTTTAACCTATCGCGCCGAAAAGGCTGGTTTGCAAGACCAATACATGCCAGCGTTCGTGATTGCGGACGACGGTGAGCCAATCGGCAAGATGCATGACGGCGACGCTTGTGTCTATATAGATTTTCGCGCCGATCGCGCCATTGAAATGGCTAAAGCCTTTACTTACAATGACTTCCCATATTTCGATCGCGGTTATCGTCCAGATGTTTATTTTGCTGGCATGAACGAATATGACGAAGATAAGCATATTCCCGAACATACGCTTGTGCCAACGCCGGTCTTCAAGCACACTTTAACGAGGCACCTTGCTGATTGCGGTATTAAGCAATATGCGATTTCCGAGACGGTTAAATTTGGCCATATAACCTATTATTTCAATGGCAACAGCTATGACGTGCCGGCCGGAGAAGTTGAAGAGGAAATTCCGTCATACACCGAACCATTCAATACGCGCCCATGGATGAAATGCGCCGAAATTACCGACAAGCTAGTTGAGGCTATTGAAAGCGGCAAATATCAATTCTTGCGTGTCAATTATCCGGGCGGCGATATGGTGGGGCATTTTGCCGAGATGGAGCCAACAATCGTCGCAATGGAGGCAATCGATATCTCATTGCATCGTATCATTGAGGCCACTGACCGCATGGGTGGCATCACGATAATTACAGCCGATCATGGCAACGCGGAAGAGTTAGCCGATGCAGCTGGCACACCAAAAACTTCCCATACTAATAATCGTGTGCCATGCATTTTTGTGGACGAAACCCCGAATGCCGACAAATATCAGCTAGCAAAGGGAGACTTTGGTCTAGCAAATCTCGCTTCGACCATTACAATGCTACTCGGCCAAGAAGCTTATGAGGATTGGCTGCCAAGTATTATCGAGGAAAAGTAAAAGCTCATCTGTTGCACAATGGGGCGAAAAG
>CAMHIH010000051.1 GCA_946185175.1 uncultured Candidatus Saccharibacteria bacterium | reverse complement strand
AAGAACCGCTACTACCAATCCCATAATGGTAAAGTGCATTTTCTTCTTCATAGTTACCCCTCCTTTGCTAGATGAGAAGAAAAACCTGTGTCTTGCATGCTCGTTGAGATTCCGAGCATCTACTTAGCTTTTACCATATTTTATGTTAAAACTCAAGCATAAGCACCTCTGTTAAACATCATGCTGTGGTAAAAAAGCCAAAACATGATATAATATAAAAACATGCAGTTTTGGAAACAATTTCAGCCGGGCTTTACTTGTTTAGCGCCGATGGAAGGCGTGACGGATATTGCTTTCCGTCAAGTTGTCGCTAAGGCGGCTCGTCCAGATATTTTCTTTACCGAATTCACTAATGTAAATAGTTATAACAGCGATAAGGGTCGCCATAATGCGCTTGATCGCTTCCAGACTTTGCCGAGCGAAAAACCGATTGTTGCTCAAATTTGGGGCACTAAACCAGATTTTTTTACCGAAACCGCGCAGGCTCTCAAGCAACTCGGTTTCGAAGCAGTTGATATTAATATGGGCTGTCCAGATCGCCATGTGGTGGCGACCGGTGGTGGCTCAGGCTTAATCCGCACACCAGAGTTAGCCAAAGAAATCATTCGCGCCACCAAAATGGCCGGTTTGCCAACCTCCGTTAAAACACGTCTTGGCTATAGTAGAGTAGAAGAATGGCGTGATTGGCTGACTAATATTTTAACCGAACATCCGGATGCTCTAACGGTGCATCTGCGCACCAAAAAAGAGATGTCGAAAGTTGCCGCTCACTACGAACTCGTGCCAGAAATTGTGACACTCAAAAATGAACTTTCACCCGAAACGGTATTAATCATTAATGGCGATATCGAGACGCCAGCTGATGGCCGAAAGTTCATCGATATGGGCGTCGATGGCATAATGATTGGTCGCGGCGTATTCCATAATCCATTCTGTTTTGAGAAAACTCCGCGCGAACATAGCAGGGAAGAGCTCCTCGATTTGATGCGTTATCATCTCGATTTGTACGACAAGTACGAATTAGTACCATACGACCCGCTCAAGCATTTCTATAAAATTTACATCAATAATTTTCCTGGCGCTTCTGACTTGCGCGCAAAATTAATGGAGACTAAATCAACCGCCGAAGCGCGCGAAGTTTTACAAAAACTTGCCTAAGTTATGAAGAAAACTGCCGATTTTAACCAAAAACCTACTCTTATTTTTATCCATGGCATGCGCGGCAATCATCACGGTTTGGTTGATTTGGCGCGCTATATGCGTAATGAATATAACGTACTTGTGCCGGATATCCCAGGTTCTGGCGATCGAGCAGAATTAAAGAACAAAACCAACGACGGTTATGCTGATTGGTTACATCAATATATTGCCGCGCAAAAGTTTACTCAAAAACCAATCATCATTGGCCACTCAATGGGCTCAATTCTGGCGTCAAACTTTATTCGTAAATATCCTAACGATATCGACCAGCGCGTAATTTATTTATCGCCAATTCTTCGCGACCGTAAGGCTAAAAAACGCAGCATTCGCCTGTATCGTTTCGCAAAATTCAATCTCTCAATCATTCCGCCATTTCTGGCCTACGCCATCGAGCGCAGTAAATTATTGTCGTATATCATTTCGCATATTCTAGTTTCAGACAAAACCAAACAAAAATACATTGACCAGCTACATTATCGTTATTCTGGTCGTTTTTCATCACATAAATCTTTTATTGCAGACATGAAAATTTCAATGTGTGAAACCACTTGGCTGACCGATAAAAAGAATACTCTAGTTGTATTTGGCAAACTCGACACGATGACACCGTATCAATATGCCCAAAATCGTTGTAAAAAATACAACATTAAGTTTAAGCTCGTGGAAGATGCTGGGCATTTATTAAATTATGAACGCCCGGCTGAAGTTGCAAAAATCATGTCAGATTTTCTGGCGGAGAATCGCTAAAAATCTTCTTCGTCGTCATCGTCATCGAAATTCGGTGTGGCGAGTTCTTCGGTTTCACGCATGGCGCGTGCATCTAGTACGGCGTTATAAATTTCCTCAATGCGCGTTAGAGTATAGCTAATGTCATGTTTGCGCACTTTCTTCAGTGAAGCGTCGTGCATCTTTTGATGTTTTTTCTCGTCGGTCAAAGCAACTTTTATGCCGTGTGCTACCGCGTCAATGTCATCGGCTTCGCACAAGAAGCCGTTATCGCCAGTTTTAACTAACTCTGGAATCGCACCAGCTTTAACCGCTACGCACGGTAGACCGGTCGCCATCGCCTCAAGCAGTACGATACTTTGTGTCTCGGTTTTTGAAGTAATCGCAAACACTTTGGCTGTGCGATAAATTTGTGGCAAATCGCCACCTATTACACGCCCCGGGAAATGCACGCGATCGCTCAGGCCAGCTTTATCAGCCATCTTAATTAACTTTGGTCGCGCAGTGCCATCACCAACAATGGTTAAATGCGCTTCTGGTACATCATCGGCAATCTGAATAAATGCCTTCATTAGAATATCGAGACTTTTTTCCGGATCAACCCGTCCAACATATAACACGGTCGGCGCATTTTTCGGCAAATTATATTTGTCGAAAATTTCTTTGTTTGGCCTGCCCGGCGCAAAGCGTGATAAGTCAATACCGTTACTTAACGCTTCTACGGTAACTTTAAAATGTTTGCGATTTTTTGGAATCAAATCAGCAATTGCCTGTTCGGTCGGCATCGTCGCATATTCGCTCCGGCGTAAAAAACTAATAAAATATTCATTCATTAGTTTATTTATGGGCTGTTTAGCCAACTTTGGTAGCTTTACTTGTTGGGTGAGATTGTCTGGATAAGCGTGGTCGGTCGAAACTAGTGGCACGTTATGGCGTTTCGCATAACGAAATACGGCTAGGGCGACTGGGCCAGGTGTTTGGTCGTGAATAATGTCTGGCTCAAACTCGTTTAATACTTTACGTATTTCGAAGTATGAACCGATGCTAACATGCAATCCATTCTTGTATAGAACTTGCGGGATTTTCATGCCAAGCCACTCTTTAGCCTCTGGTACTTTATTAATCTGATCAGGATAGAGTGGCATTTTAAATGATGTTAAACGTGCGACTGTAAAACCATATTCTTCGTCTTTCTCGATACCGAATTTTCCGGTAATACTTGGCGCCAACACTAAAACGTCATGTCCGCGCTTGTGTAGGCCGGCGGCTAGATTACGCGAAAATGATGCTACGCCGTTAATCATCGGATAATAAACATCACTTGAAATAACAATCTTCATAATTGCATTATATAATAGAAACAGATATGCCTATACCTAAAAAGATTCACTACGTTTGGGTTGGCGACTCCGAAATTCCTCTACGGGACAAAAAATATATCGCCGGCTGGCGTCAGCTGCACCCGGATTACGAGTTGCACCAATGGTCTGAAAAAGATATTGATTTAAAACAATATCCACTTGTTGCTACTGCAATTAAACGTAAACGCTGGGCGTTAGCGTCAGATATTATTCGTATGTATATCGTTTATCGAGAGGGCGGCATCTATCTCGATACTGACGTCGAATTGCTAAAGCCACTAGATAACTTATTGAAATACGATGCATTTGCCGGTTGGGAGTCGCAGTATTGGTTCACTACTGCAATATTTGGCGCCGAAAAGCATTCGCCATGGGTACGCAAAATTCTCAAACGCTATGAACTGACCGATCCGAATAAGCGAATTACGACTACAACTTTCATGAAGACGGTGCATAGTCCGTCGGTTTATGCGCAGGATATTTATAAAATTCAGCTCGACGGTCAAACGCGCGTCTATGGCGACAATAAGTTTGCAACTTTTGCGCCAGAGTATTTTAGCCCTAAGCATTACATGACTGGTAAAGTAAAAATTACCGAGAATACTATCGCCTACCACCACTATGCATCCACCTGGCATACCCCAACTGAAGCCGTTAAAACCAAGATTAGTGGTGCAGGTCGCAAGATTCTGGGCAGTAAAGGCTACGGCATTCTCGAGAAAGAATATCATGCTAAACTTGAGCGTAAGATACGCAAAGAACTTCCATAATGTTAAAATAATCTTATGAAACAGGTCAAAAAACCAGCCGCCGTCGTTAATCGCCGTGCGCATTATGATTACAATCTCTCCGATAAACTCGAAGTCGGCATGGTTTTGACGGGCGCACAAGTCCGCCTGATTCGTGATCGACATGCCCAGCTCAAAGGCACTTACGTTACAATTCGTAACCATGAATTATGGCTGCTTGGTCTCACATTAGGGACTGATACGGCGGAAAACATTAAATTGTTAGCCACCAAAAAGCAAATTGCCGCACTTGAGCGCAAAAAAGTCGAAGGCTCCACAATTGTTCCGGTCGAATTGAAGCCTTTCGCTCGCCATATAAAGCTAATTATTGCTGTTGGTGAGGGTAAAAAGAAATACGACAAGCGGCAGACCATCAAGGCACGTGACCTAGACCGAGAGAGACGCAGTTTTTAAGCTTTTTCAGGTTTAAATCAGCTTGCCAAAATATACTAAGACCATAAGGCAAAATATGGCAAACATTCAAGAAGTATTCGAACGACGCGAAACAAAATATGTTCTTTCGCGTACGCAATATCATGCGCTTATTAAGGCTCTAGGTAAAAATATTGAGCCAGACATTTATTTTCGCAATACCAATTGTAGTGTTTATTTTGATACACCGGAATATGAGCTTGTCTCATTATCGTTAGAGAAACCAATTTATAAACAAAAAATTCGTGTGCGCAGTTATGGTGTGCCAAAGTCCGATGAATCGCCGGTGTTTTTAGAAATCAAGAAAAAATTTGATGGTATTGGTAACAAACGTCGTGTCACGATGCGCCTAAAAGATTTTTACCATTTTCTTCAGACCGATGAATTGAATGGGGATAATCCACAAATTGAGCGAGAGATTAAACATGTTTTTCACCACTATGACCTACGTCCAACCATGTATATTGCCTATGAGCGTTATTCGTACTGCAGCGCTGAAGATCCCAATTTTCGTCTGACCTTCGACTTCGACGTGCGCAGCCGTCTCGATCATCTTCGCCTGGAAGATGGTGATCAAGGAGAATTATATTTTAAGAATGGTGAAATAATTATGGAGGCGAAAAGTCTTGGCGCATTTCCGATGTGGTTCGTGCGGGAGTTATCGCGTCTACATATTTATCCCGCCTCGTTCCAAAAATATGGTTACATTTACCAAGCAAGAT
>CAMHIH010000050.1 GCA_946185175.1 uncultured Candidatus Saccharibacteria bacterium | reverse complement strand
CTACGTAAAGGATAATTACCGCTAGGACCACCAAAATATAACACTCTTCGGTCGTAATAAGGTTTTTGAACTTATTTTTGATATTTAGGCTAACTTGAGCTGCATCGCTTTGGAGCGAATAGAGCTCTTCGTAGCGTTTTTTGTCGTCGCTATTGGTAGACAAGACCTTTTCGGAGATTTTACTCATGCTTAAATTTTATATCAGCTTAATAAAATAAGCAAAAAAGGTATATTCATGCCATCAAAAAACTCGACCGGGTGGCCGAGTTTTTAAGGATTAATCGTCAATCTTTTTGACCTGTAGTGCGTCAAGCTCGACGGCGGTTTCGCGACCAAACATCGAAATCATGACCTTTAGCTTACCCTTGCTAGCGTCAATCTCGGAAATTGTACCCTCAAAGCCCTTGAATGGACCGTCCGTAACGGAGACGACTTCATTGACCTCGTAATTAACAGTAAACTTAGGATCTTCGACACCCATGCGTTTCTTAATCTTCTCGACTTCTTTATTAGAAACAGGGGTTGGCTGGGTGCCAGTACCGACGAAACCGGTAACGCCTGGTGTGTTGCGAATAATATACCAAGTTTCATCCGAAAGCTTCATTTCGACTAGGACATAGCCTTGAAGAATCTTTTTGTCGGCAATACGGCGCTTGCCATTCTTAATTTCGATTTGCTTTTCCTTTGGCACTAAAGCGTCAAAGATTTTGTCGGCAAAGTCAACCGTATCAAGACGTTGCTTGATAGAATCGGCTACCTTGTCTTCGTAGCCAGAGTATGTCGAAATTGCATACCAGGCACGTGTGTCATCATAACGGTTAACGGCCATTACATGTTTCCTCCGATTAGTTTATTGAATGCAAGCTTGAGTAATGCGTCGAGCAGGCCAAGACAGATTGCCGCAATTGCTACATAGCCGATTACGGCAAGGGTTAATTTCCAGGTCTCTTTGCGATTTGGCCAACGAACTTGGCGAATTTCGCGAATTGCGCCGCGGAAATAGCCTGGGTGCTCATCTCGGTGCTCGATTTTAAGCTCTTTGAGTTCTTTTTTAACGTTCTTTTTAATACGCTTTGCGTCTTCTTTGGAAGTGGTTTTCTTAATCTTTTTGAGCTGAGATTTAATTTTGGCCTTTTTAGCCTTATATTCTTCCTTGATAGCGCGTTTTTCAGCTTTGTCTTTTTCGCGCATTTCTAAGTCGTGCTCGGCTTGTTGCTCGAGCTTACTTTTGATAACTTTTTTGTTTTCGCTACCTTTAGCTTTGACGGTGACTTTTCTGGTAGGAGTAATCTCTTCGAGATCATCAGTTTCTGGCTTTTTGACGACTTTCTCTTTTGTTGCTTCTTTCTTTGGAGCGTCGTCTTTTGCCTTAATTCGTGTAACGTTTGCCATTAGTTGCTCCCTTAAAAAATAGTCCTAACGGACTCTTGTCAAGAGTATAACAAAAAGCCAGCACTTTTGCAAATGCTGGCCATTCTTTTTTAGAACAAATAGTTCAAATAATCGCGCATCATACGAGTGCCAGAAATCACATCAAGATAGGCGGTAAGCTCTTTGTGGATCCAGTACTCCAAATCAAAGTCGTTTTGCCAGGCATTGGCGGCAACTTCCATTTGGCGATAAAGTTCCTTAACTTCTTGCGCTTCGTTCTTGCCATCGACCGTCAGATAGCTATCGGCTGGTTTATCGGCAACACCGCCGTCATGCGTAGAAATCAGGATGCCCATGTTTGCGATATCTTTCATCCAGCTTGTACCGCAAGCCTCGAGGCCAACGATAGGAGTATTAATGGAAGAGTTTGCCCCGAGCGAAAGCGCCAAACCAAGTTCTTCATCATAATCTGGTAGATAATGAACGCGCTCTTTTAGGATTGGGTTCTGGTCGATTAAGTGCAACAAGTCCATGAGTTTACCGAACATTGTTGTGTCGCCCATATGGACGCGGCCGGCTAAGATATAGTGCGCATTGTGATTTTGTAAAATACGCGCAAGTTCATTAGAATCCGTGAATGGTAACCATGGTCGCTTGTAGTCTACAAAGCGCCGCTTGAAATCGAACAACATTGCATCGCGTGGAATGAAGACAGGATTGCCGTACTGATCGGTGCGATGTGCAAGAATTTCATTGAGTTTTTCGCGACCTAAGTTCTTTAGGTGTCGAATATCATCGGCAGTGATTTTCTCGATATTTTCCTCGAAACCACGAATTGTTGGCAAATCAAACTTGTCTAAGATACCGTGCGTATGATAATAATCCATAATTTCCGGCAAAGTCCAAGTACGCATATGGATACCGTTCGTGATTGATTTGAACTTAATCTTGTTACCGTTAATGTCGTGGTAGTTGGCAACGCGAGCGTGTAATTTGGATACGCCGGAGCGCAGCTCGGCAATCTCGACGGTTGGTGTCGATAGACGAATCATGCCGTCAGTGAACTTGTCGGAAAGCCAGCGTTTGACGGAGACAGACTTAATATTCGGAAAAACATAACGCTCGAATTGATCGTAATGGAAAGTGGCCTCAGCCGCCTGCACTAAGGTGTGATTTGTATATAAAGTATGTTTACGCGTGTAGACTACTGCCTCGTAAAAATCCATGCCGGAACTGACTAGCTCATCAAGGCGAGCTACGGCGGCGAAGAAGGTGGCGACTTCGTTTAGCTGAATAATGCCTGGGCGGCAGCCAACTAACTTCAGTGCTTTATAGCCACCAAAGCCGAGTGAAACTTCCTGGTAAAGACGATGGTCTGAGCCAGATTCGCCAGAATATAGTTCGCCGAAGTTTGGCTCAGTTACGCACAAGAAGCGGGAACTGCCAAGCCGTTTCTCGATCACGTCAAGCGCAACCGCGCCAGTCGCAGTTTTTACGTTTACTGTATCGACAAAGTTAAAGCCATAATCCTGGTAGCGCTTTTCGGTGTGGTAGTCTATCTGCTCCATATTTTCCATGCGCTGATGTGATTCCCAAGGGTAAAAAGGAGTCACTAGCACAAAAGGAACTTGTAATTGTTCAGCAACGCGACGCATATCGGCTGCTAATACACCGAGTCCACCACCACCGCGGATGCCGTTAGACTTGTCATAAGTTTCAATTGTCCAATAGCAATAAGGACGTTCTGGCGCTAGTTTATGTGTAAGTTTTTCGCGCCGGATTGACTGATAAAACTCCTCAACATCCTCGACGCTATCGAGAGGATGATAAACCTTTTTTGGATTTTGATCTTGCACGTGCCTACCCTTAAAAAATTAACTTTGTACTTATGTTTAGCTAATTCTATCATATCACAAAGCGAAATAATAAACATAAAAATGGGCCACCGAAGCGGCCCGTGCCCAGTTAATTGTTCTGAGTGTTGTCAGAGTCACTTATGGTTATGACCTTATGTTTCTGCAGCGCCTCCTGGATTGCGTCGCGGTATTGCTTGGTCTGTACCTGATGGACGAGTAGGCAAAGTAAGGTAATCGCGAAAGCGGCGAGCAGGGCAGAAAGAATGTTACGTAAAACCTTCATAGTAATTACACCTCCTAAAGTGTAAAATCGTCACCACTTGGCAGGTGACTACATCTCTATATATTTTACCATAAACACTACAAAAAGTCAATAAAAAGACCGCTGTTTGGCGGCCTTCTTATAAAAAAGTTACGAGGGGAAGATGAGATAATCGGCGTCCATTTTTTGCAAACCAGCAGCAATTCTCTCCAAGAAGACTAAATCGAAGTGATGCCCACGGAATCCATTGCCATAGCGTTCTCTGGCTAAGCGACTCGCTTCCTGCAGGCTAATGCTGGTTCCGGGCTTAAGTTCGTAACGCCTGAAAAGATTTAGTCCACGTTTGAAGTTTTTGGGCGGCTTAACGGAAACAGGAATAAAATCACATTCAGAAGCCTTTGTACGCCCCAGCATGGCCGCAATCATAGACATAGTAGGTGGTTCGATTTTTTCTTCGCCAAGCATCGCTTCCTTTGATGTGAAGACGGTTCGTTGTCGCGTGGCGCTCGGTGCAACCAGAATCACAGCTCGATCGCAATTTTGTTTGCAGAGCTCGAAGTAGGCAGACTTGAACTGGCTAGACAGTGTTTTCACGGCATCTATATCTACATCCGGATTCGTCTTCTGAATCTTCTTTGATGTGGACGGCGTAATCATTGGCGTCAGATAAATGCCGGCCGCATTCAACTCGCCCATAATCGGACAAAGCGCTTCGTACCAAGGAAGATTAACCGGAAACACATAGGGCATGTCGGGGTAATAGCGCGCCACGAATTCAATTAGGCGCAGTATCTCGCCAAGCGATGGGTGGTTGAAGCCTATCACGACACCTCCGCTACTATGATTTGGAGGGTTTCCATGAATCATGGTTGGCGCTGCCCAGGAAAACAGCTTAATTATTCCTGCTTTGACTCGCTCGCCCCATTGCGGAGAGTTGCGATCACCGGCGCGACGAATAATCATCTTGCAGAGGATGCGACTAGCTAATCCCGGTAGGTACACCTCCTGACAGAGACGATGACAGCCGAGCGAGTCGAGGATCGAGTATTTGCGTTCTACGAGTTCTGAGATAATCGTACTGGTGTCTTTGGTTACAAGATCGGTTACGGATATTGTTCTCATCCATAATTCCTCCTTTCGAAATGTGCGTGAAACGCCCGGAATAGGCGTCTCCACTGATATAAATTATACCATGAAAACTGAAATAATCAAACTAAACCCGCTTGCCAATAACTCTAAATATTATAAAATATGAAGCGAGCAATCCCGCTCGAACCTTGAAAGGATGTGATTAGAAAATGAAAGAATCAATGATTTTCTATCCTGCACGTGGAACCACCAAGATGGAAGCTCAACCCGAAGGCAATCGCACGCAATACGGCTGGACCTCCACTTTCTGCGGGCTTCAGCTGCACGCTGGTGATCATACCTATCATAAGCGTGGCGGCCTCTATACGGCGTTCCTGTTCGACAAGATCGATTACCGTTACGACGGTCTTCTCAAGTCGCTCGGCATCAATGATGTGCCAGCGCTCGGCTGCCTAATCGGAAGGCTCTGCGGGCAGGACGACGAGCTGATTCGCTTCCGCATTACAGAAGAAGATCCGACCCATATTGTAGTTTGCTATGACTGCAGGGACGTCAAACTGGATGAAGTCGCTAAACTCAATCCGGACGCGATGAGTATTTCCACGCCAATGCCTCATCTTGGGGACCAGGGTATCTATAGGAACCAGTGGATTCAGGCGGTGTTCCCGCTTGATCGCATCAATACGACCGACGATCCATATGTCGAGTACTATGATGACCTGTATGATTTCG
>CAMHIH010000049.1 GCA_946185175.1 uncultured Candidatus Saccharibacteria bacterium | reverse complement strand
CAAACGGTAGACGTATTGGTGCGCGTTGATTACGTTCAGCCAGATGATGCCGCGGATCTTCCGCAAGAAGATATTAATGTCAACCTCTCGGCTGACTTGAATTACTCTCAGGCTAACTAAGACTGAGGAGCAGGGGGAGCATGCTAGCAAGAATTAAAAGGAACGAAAAAGTTGTTTTGTGGCTTTGCCTTGCTTTTTCGTTCTGCTTGCTAGTATTTTTTGGTTTAGGTTGGCGGCTTGACCATACATTAAGGCAATACCTTATCACTTTTACGCTAACGATAATCTTAATCGTTGCCTGGAAATCGCTGGGTTTTCATAAGGATCGCCACTTTCTTCGTGGCAGTATTTCGCGCAGCATTGTGGTGATTCTAATTTCGTATGCGCTAGTAACGTATGCACTGGGGATTTTCCTGGGATTTAACCGGGGATATTTATCAAACGACCTACAAAAGCTGTTTGTTGGCTTAGTCCCAACCCTATTAATGACGGTAGTTATTGAGCTTGCGCGTTATGTTGTCGCCGGCCCAAACCTACACAAGCGGGTGTATGTTGTATTTTTTACAACACTTACGACGCTGCTATATACCCTGATCGAGCTTAACGTGGCGCGGCTGGGCGGCGCTGAACAGATTTTTATCTTTTTATGCGCGACAGTGATGCCGATTATTGCGCGAGAAGCGTTATGTGGACTTTTGTCAAACAAAATTGGATTATTGCCGACGTTAATTTTTAAGATTCCGCTGATTATTTATCCATACATTTTGCCAATCGTGCCGGATTTGGGTGATTATATTCATGCGGTGGCGAATATTATTTTGCCATTCGTGGTCTATTTAGTCGTACAACATAGTCTGCAGCTGTATGACGACGACAAAAAACGCTTGCGCCGCTTAAACTTCGGCATCCTATCGGCACCAATCTTAATTTTGGCAATTATATTAACTGTTTTAGTGTCGGGGATTTTTCGCTATCAGCTAATTGCGGTAGGTTCGGACTCAATGTTGCCAGTTTATGGTCGAGGCGACACAGTACTTTTTGAGAAAGTAAACGCAAGCGACATTCAAAAAGATGATATACTAGTATTTAATAAGGACGGAGTAATAATAACGCACCGGGTGGTGTCAATCGATAAACGCAACAATGTTATGTACTTTACGACGCGAGGGGATAATAACGACGAAGCGGACGCATTCGAGACGCCTGATAGCCAAGTGTTAGGCCGCGCCGTGATGGTGGGCAAATACATCGGTTTTCCAACCTTATGGATTAACGAAATTTTTAACCGTAACTAATATGAAAAAATTCAAACAATTAATCGATCAACATGAAGACTGGCTAATCCGCTTTGGCGCGGTAGCTTCCGCTATTGTGTTATTGTTGGGCGCAATCGCTTTGGGCTTTGGTTTTGGCGATAAGGGAGAGCGTACTCTAGCCTATAGCGAAGATGGTTCGAGCGTGAGCTATAACATCTATCTATTACCGAATAATACTTATCCGGACAGCTATATTGTCGGTTCCGCCGATCGATCTTATCCAACAAGCCTAATCGATTACTTAGATTTGAATTTCAATTATAAAGTTAACTTTGCGGGTCATGTCGAGGGCGATTTAACTTACAAACTTGTAGCATTAAGCAGTGCCGACAAAGCAGACGGCTCGACTACTGCGAATCTTTGGTCGGAAGAACATAACATCATCGCTCCGCAAACTACTCATATCGACGGCGACAGCTTTACCGTGTCGCAAAATACTAAAATCACCTACGATACTTACGCAATTATTCTAAAAAACTTTGAGGCCGAAGCGAAGGGCGTTGTCGCAAAAGGCAGCCTAAATGTTGCTCTAGTAATCGAGGGAGATTTGAAGCCAAGCAACTTTGTCGATCCGGCCAACTTTAACTCGCGCATTGATTTTACGATTCCGATTGCCGCTAACTCATCAGTTGAAGCCAAGACTAATACGCGCGGCAGCAGCACAATGCTAAGCGAAATTCCGGCTCGACTCGATGCATTGCATATTATTATCGTAATTCTTGGTTTGCTTTTGGTACTCAGCGGCGTCTGTCTCTTAGTTGGCTACATTATGGCCAAAAAACACAAAATGGACGCGCATCCATACGAAGAAAACATTCGCAAGCTTTTATCGGCCTATGACGGCATTATTGTTGAGCTTTCGCATGCGCCAGTCTTTAAAAACTCGGCCGTTTCTGACGTTGAGGAATTCGACGAACTACTCGATGTTTACAATTCCGTGCATCTGCCAATCAACTACTATAAGAGCAAGCATGCGAGCTATTTCGTGATTATCGGCGAGAAGGGCAGTTGGCGCTATATTGTCAGCGAGAGCGATTATAAGAAGCATGGCAAAAAGAATTAAGTCGCAACAGCAATCTTTACGTTTTACCTTGTTTTTGAGTGCTGTCATGATGCTAGTTTTGGCGGCGATGACGGTCGGTTTTGCTCGCTACGGTAAATTGCTAAATATGGATGGCGCCGTACAACTCAGTCCACAAGGCGAAATTTATATCTCCAACGTGGTGTTTACCGGCGGCATGAATGTCACGAGTACTCCAACCTTCACAAGTACTTCAATTGACTTCGACCTACACTTTACGGGCGACCAGTCCACAACCGACTATGGCGCAACTTATGACGTGACGATCACTAATGACACTTTCTATAATCAAGTGTTTGCAATTGGCTACTGGCAGCCGACCATTACGGACGAATCCGGAAATCCAGTGACGGACGCCACGATTGACTATCGGCTAATTGGCATTCAGAATGGTGACACGATTAATCGTGGCGAAAGTAAAACTTTTACGGTAGATATCACATTAACGGCGAATGGTGGTAACTACAATGTTAATGGTGACATGGAGGCGGAATTTTCTGGTTCTAACGAGGGCACCGTGCTAGCTAACATTAATGCACCGACGACTGGCGATTTACGTGGTGCAAATGAGTACGCGGCTTTTTCGGTATACGTCACAAATACTTATGATTTTGCGCAAACTTTTGCGCTCGAGCTTCATGATAATCCGCACTTTATTATCACCGACGCTAGCGGCAACGCATTGAGTAATTTTACGATTAATGCCAATTCATCGAATGATTTTGTGGTTTATGTTAAAAAAGCCGATGGCGTAGATTTTGCTACAACTTATGAGCGTGCGAATATTTATTTAACTTCGGCAAGCCTAGGCGAAATCAACTGTGGCCGCATTACACTATTGGTCGACCAGTCGATTATCTATACTGACGATGACGCTCCTGTAATTTCGAACGTGGCAATTACTGAACTAAATGCCAGTGGCGAAGCATCGGTAACCTGGGATGCGGCAGACGACGTCACTATTAGTCATTTTACGGTTTTAATTTATGATGGTTCGAACCAACTCGTTCAAACCATAACAACCGAAGATGACGAAACTATAATTATGGCTAGCGGCCTAACTAATGGTACTAGTTATTATGCTAAAGTCTACGGCGAAGATTCATTGGGCAATGTTGCTAGTCAGGCCGAGATTGATGCCGCCACAACGGCATCTGGGCATTGTTCGCGCTCGGCTACTACGCAGCTTAATTGGAGCTTTACGGTCACGAATCGGCTGACAAACATCAATTCAAACGGCGCCAGCACGGTGAATCGCGGTGAAACATATGTGGCGACTCTGACAGCAAGTAGTGGTCTTCTGCGCAATTTGCCGGAAACAATCACCGTTACAATGGGCGGCCAAACTCTGACATCTGGCACGGATTATACCTATATACGCGATAATGGTCGCGTCTCAATTCCAAATGTTTCTGGCGATATTGTGATCACTGCATCAGCGAGTGGCGGCTGCCTAATTGAGGGTACGGACATCTTACTGGCTGACGGTAGTACAAAGAAAGTTGAAGACATTACTTACGATGATTTGTTGGCAGTCTGGAACTACGAAACTGGCCAGCTCGATGCTGAATATCCAATTTGGATCGAACGCGAGCATAGCACCGAAAATTACCAATGGGCACATTTTAGTGACGGCAGTGATTTATATACCACGCGTCATCATGGCATCTTCCGAGTTGATTTAAATCAATTTATTTCAGTGCAGAATGCCGAATTTGTGCCTGGTACAAGTTACTATAAAGTAAACGCCGATGGGAAACTCGAGGCTGTTAAGCTACAGAGTGTTACGACGCGCTATGAAAGTAAGAATTATTATCATGTCGTTTCCGCGCGTTACTATAACGTTATCGCGAATGGCTTCATAACGACCGACGGCACGGTGGCGTTATCGAACTTGTATGGCTTTGCGGAGAATCTTACCTGGCCAGAGTTACGCACTATGGCGCTCAGTCAGCCAGATAGCACCTACGGATACGAGGCTTTTGCTGATACGGTGCCAGAATATATGTACGTCGGCATGCGTATGGGTGAAATTCGCGTCCTAGAAAATTACGGCGCTATTACTTTGGATGATTTTAAGTTCTATCTATCGACAAATCAAAATCATCCAAGCATGTTAGCTAAACCAGAGCTAGCCAACTTCGACATTACGCATCTAGCTGCGCCAAGCATGCAGAATAATCAGCGCATCTGGATGATTTCATTCGGTGCAGAGCAACGCAAAGTTGCCGAAAATGCCACCATTGTAGTGCCGGCGCAGGGCGACATAACGACATGGCGAAACTCGGTTGATGGCAAAACGTATCACGCTGGAGATCGTGTTGAAATTTACTGCGCCACCCACTTCATTCCGCTTTACTAAAAAGTGAAAAGATGTTAAAATATAAAACATGCTAAAAACTCATCATAAGTTTCGTTATGTTGTTTTAGCGGTATTCGTCTTACTGGTTTTTGTATTAATAGCCTTTATTCGTCATATGGAAAATCTAGTGCCAGTTGCGGGCTATTTTAACGACGCGGATTTATATGTAGAAGACGACACTTTGAGCAGCGAGTTCGACCATGTCGAAACTGATATCCTGACAATGGATATTCCTAAAGGTTGGGAGCTGCAGACTACTGGCCGTGATGCCAATCAAATCATTTCCGTGCGTAATCCAGACGATGATCGCTATGCAATCTTTTTGCAACTTCAATCGAAACCCGTAATGCGCAGCTACGATGAGCGTAATATTTATCAGCGTTATGCCAATGTCGATCAGGAAAAGTACGGCATCTATTCTTATGCACCAGTAATTCGTGTGCCAAAAGTTGAATCTTTCTATGGTGTTTTTAATGAATATACTGAAAACATCCAAACTTATTCTGAAGAATTTGCCGACTTTCATTTTCCGCAACTGCGACATTTTGTCGCGAGTGATACGGCTAAAAATACAACCAGCCTATCACAAAAGGCAAAAGACGACTCGACTCTTCGCGCAACTTTCTCCACCAAAAAGCAAGACGCCAAAGACTCAGATAAAGGCGAAGGCGTCTTCACTGGAACTTTGATTAGCTATGAGCCGTCCGATGTCACGGGCTATTACGTTGTCT
>CAMHIH010000048.1 GCA_946185175.1 uncultured Candidatus Saccharibacteria bacterium | reverse complement strand
TTCAAAGACAAGGTGTCGCTCCATGGCGCTATCATAAGTAAATTGCCCGCTTAACCATTCTCCTCCATACCATGGCCTGTAATGATAGTTATAAGCGTCACTATATTTTGCTATATAGCTATATGTGTTGCCGTCGCTTCTCACATAACGGTCACTAGATTCGTCGTATAGGTAAAGAAGAGGTTCGTCGGCGGACCCGGAAAACTCCTTATTAAAATCCTCAGAACTGATAGCCATTCGCCCATCGGCGAGTTGAACCGTTTTCCCCGTAAGGTCTACATGTTCCCCCGGCATACTTAGTTCTAGCGTTTTGCTCCCATACTCAACGGTACTTAGATCTTCGTAAACTGGCTTAATTATTGCTAGTTCTTTTGTTTCATGCCCCTGAGGTGTCTGTACTTCTTTGACGGTATACTCACCCATCGGCACACCTTTGATGATTACCCTTCCTTCGCCATTTGTCGTGAACTCTGAGATAGCCCCATTTTCGTCATAGGCATAGATATTATTTGTCTCATCTTCAACGTTGGCCTTTACGCCATCAACCGTGTATCTTGCGCCGGCAAGCGGGTTACCATCAGCATCAACTCGACGAATCAGGATGTTCCCATCAAGCAGCGCCTTCGCCTGATAAGTCTCGTTTGTCATATAATCTGTCTCGGAGATATCTAAGCCACCTTGGTGGCGAAATGCATAGGCACTTCTAACGAATATCTCACTTGGTGCGTCCTGGTCAATGGTTGCAGATAAAGATAGTTCAATGGTCTTTCCGGCCAACTGACCCAAGCTTCCGTCGATGCTAATTATAAGGCCAACTATAGCACTAAAGTCTTGGAAAGCCGAGCCCATAGACGCCCCGTCCAGGTGAGATAGCTCGTATTGGTCCTGAGCCAATTCCTGGTCGCCAATTTTTACCGAAATAGAAGATTGGTCGAGTGTTAATCCTTTTGAAAGTAGAGCAGCAATCTCGTATTCCGTAATCGGGTCAGTTTCAGCAGCGTCATAATAGTCTTCCGCTTCCAATTTAGCAGAGAATGTCAACGTATCGCCACGCTTAGCAGTCTTAAGTTGCGGGTTGCCGTTAATCAAGTTTTCAGAATCGGCAAAGACTATGCCTTTGCCATCATGGCCCCAGAGCTTTTCGCCATCGGAGATCCTGTTGAAGAGCAGGCTTGGAAACGGAACTTCATTGCAGCTGATGGTACTGTCCGGATTCGTGGATTCGCAGGCCGTACTTGTATCGAATGGGTTGGTCAAGTAGGATAGAAGCTGCTCTATCTGTGCTTGTTGCTGGTTAATGATGTCCCAAAATGAAAACCCATCCAATGCAGAAACACTTGATGAGCCTAAGACACCGACCATAGCCACACTGGCTATGCCGGCAAGTATTAAGTTTTTGTGGAGTAAACTCATTCCTATGGAAACCTTTCATAATCCGGCTACGGAGAATCACTCATATCTCCGTTGTATATTGACCTAGCCCAGATTGTTATTTTTAAGTTTGTATTTTTACTCCAACACTGTCCGTAATATACAACATGTTTATGGTTTTGGCAATAGCTCAAAAGTATTAGCGGATCGGTTTTGTATCGTTTTCGTAACGCCCTGTAACGGCTTTAAGCATTAGCGAAACAAAATGTAACGGCTTGGATATTTTGTGGCCCATTTCGTTTATGGTTTTAGGGCGAAAATGGCTCATTTTTTAGACAAAAGCAACAAAAAATACCCCTGTTACGGGGATTGTTATTGTGCATGTTCAACATGTAGTCTAAACGTGGTGGCGGGGGTTGGATTTGAACCAACGACCTTCTGGTTATGGGCCAGACGAGCTACCAGGCTGCTCTACCCCGCGACGATATGTAAATTTTACATCAAAATACTGGTTGTGTCAACATTTAGCTAAACCAGAAGTCGAGCCAGAGTTCGAAATTACTCTTTTTGTGAGTTTCTGGTGCGGTATTTTTATATTTATTCTTGGCTTCTTCACTGTTTTTAGGCAGAATTACCATCGTTTCACCCTCGGCCATGCGATTCTGCTTCACGCGTGCCATATATTCTTGATATTCTTCGGATTGGAGATATTCTTGTTCAAGTTTCAAAGTATCAACTTCAAGCTCGAGGCGCATTTTTTCAACTTGACGCTCACCGAGACGTTGCTGTAAAGTCCAGTTGCGATTGAGCGCATTAATCGCGCTAGCCGTCCACCAGACAAAAACGATGGCCAACGCAATCGTGACAACGTGCTGCAAAGTAAACAATTCGTTCTTTGCACGATAGCGCAATTGGCGCAATTTGGTTTTGATTTTCTGCACATCTTTATTATATCATTCTACGTTTTAACAGATATGATATACTTTTAGGAGCGGGGGCATAGCTCAGTGGTTAGAGCAGTCGGCTCATAACCGATTGGTCGCTGGTTCGAACCCAGCTGCCCCCACCAAGTTCCCAAACACCCAATGCGGTGTTTTTTTATTGGCATGGAAAAGCCTCCCGTTGCAGGGAGGCTGGAAAACCCGGTTTTGCCGGGGTGGTAACCATGTGAAATGATACGCATTTATTCTTATCAAACTGTGCGCAATTCGACAGAGCTCTTCTGTCATTTGATATTTTATCGCATAGAGCAAATCACACTTCGCACCTTTTTAAGGATGACCCATCGATGGTCACTTTGCCGTTATTATTGCTTAATGCGTATGCACCGCTTTGATATTTGTTGCATCAACTATGACATCGGTTAGAGTTAGTTCGGCATAATTCTGGAATAACATCGATGAACTCGTACTATCCGTCGTGATAGTACCATTAGCAATAGTAATAATCGACCCCTTTTCGAAGTGAAGACGTTTGTATTGTCAGCAATCATAGTAATTGTTGCACCGTCTTCTGCCGCATCAACTGCAACCTGAAGCGATTTCATACTCCACGTCGCCAATTTTTGCTACGCCACCTTCAGCATGTGCGCCAAGACCAAAAGCCCCAGCCGCAAAAAAGGCAGCTAATAAAATTAGTATTCCTTTTTTCATTTTTTACACAAGCTTTTACTAAAGCGTGTCAAGATTTGGAATTATTTTAGATTAGCCCACCCAATAAAAGGCCAACCATGATTGGCATCGTAATAATAGATAGAAGAGTCGATACCGTAACGAGCTGCGAAGCCTCTGCTTCGTCGCCACCATATTTCGAGGCAAATAGGCCGAGACTAGTCGCGGTCGGAAGCGCTTCAATTAGCGTACATACAACAATGACTTCGTCCGGAAAGTCTATGCCGAGGCCAATTTGTACGATGTATTTCACCGCCGTCAACAGTAAAAATGCCACAAGTGGGCCGGCAATGAGCTGAATTAGTGCCGTTACAGCGATGCGCCACTTCTTGATGAGCTGTTTGAATTTGGCTGTGCTCAGCATATAGCCAACACAGATGATCGAGAGTGCCGTCGTGGCGTTGCTGGTATATTGGATGGCATCTTTAACAAAGGCCGGGATCTGGAAGCTGCATAAGAAAATGATTACACCCAATACAACAGCGATGATGTTTGGATTCGTGATAACGTCTCGAATTAATTTGCCGTCAACTTTGTGTTTAAACAGGTAGACGCCATACGAAAACAAGGCAATATTGAACGGGATAATGAAGCCACAATATACAATTACCGCACTGCTCTGCGCACCAAAGGTGCTAGAGATGATCGGATAGCCCAAAAAGGTCGCATTATTGAAGACTAAAGCGAATTGTGAAGCATAGCGAAACTTACCTTTATACCATTTTTGGTTGAAGATAATTGTAGCAAGAATGGCAATGCCGAGCATGACAATTGTGCCACCAACTAAACCAGCAACAAAAAGGTGTGACGTCTCGTCGTTGTAAGCGGCCGGAAAAGCCATAAATAAGGAGGCCGGCATAAACACCATCAGCAAAAGATTAACCAAATCCTTGTTGGTTTTCGGGGAAATCATTTTAAGTTTGCCGAGGGCAAAACCAAACACCAAAATAATCGCGATAGTGCCAAGTCGCGAATAGAAGTCCGCTAATTCGACGTTCATTTACTCTTTTCTGTGGCCTTTTTGCCTACCCTTTTAGTTGCGCGCTTGTGGCTAGTAAGTCCCTCTAGAATTTGTTCGTCCATCGCGATGATGTGATTGAGCTTTTTGCGCATTTCGTCATCAATATGCATATCGCTGGCGAGATTAGCGTCAATATTATTGATATCGTGAATCATTTTTGTCAGACGGCGGCTTTCTTTATCTGAGGAACGCTCGGAATAAATCGCCAATAAAATACTAACCGAACCGGTGATCAAAATGATTAGGTCGAGCGTGGAACCGGTCCAGTCTTTTTGACCAAAAATGACGGCCGCCATGCCGATAATCGTAATAGCCGCGACAATAACAATTGTATAAAATAGAAAACGCTGTTTCTTCTTCATATTAGTTATAACCCTCCGCTTGTAAATCAAACATTTCTTTATATAGGCCGTTTTCAGCAATCAGTTCTGCATGCGTACCATGCTCTACTATTTTACCATGACTAAGCACAAGGATTTTTTCAGCCTTGCGAACAGTTGAAAAACGGTGCGAAATAATAATCGTGGTGCTATCTTTCTGTTTTTCCATAATATTACGGAAAATTTGATACTCAGCTTTGGCATCGACCGCACTGGTTGGTTCATCGAGAATCAAAATGCCCGGTTTGCGGAAGAAGGCGCGCGCAATGCCGAGACGCTGCCACTGACCACCAGAAAGATCCGCGGAGTTTTTGAGTTCCAAATCTTTAGATAAAACTTGATTGAGGCCCTTTTTGAATTTTTTCGTTAAGTCACCAAGGCCCGCTAGCTCCAAAGACTCCTGCACCCTATCGACATCGTACTTTTGTGAAACATCACCAAACCAAACGTTTTCACCAAGCGTGGCGAATTCGTAACGCGAAAAATCTTGAAACAAGGCGCCAATCTGTGCAAGATACGATTCGCGCTCTATTTGGCTAATTGGCATATCGTTGATTAGGATTTCTCCGTCGGTCGCTTCGTATGCGCCAATTAATAGCTTAATAATTGTTGTCTTGCCGGCACCATTTTCGCCAACAATCGCTAAACTGTCGCCTGGATTTAGAACGAAACTGACATTGTCGACAGCTTTTTTCTCGGTACGCGGATAAATAAAACTGACATTTTTAAACTCAATTTTTGGAATACTAACTACTTTGACGTGACCATTTGGCTTGGCCGGGGCCTCCATAAACTCCATAAAGTCTGTCGCATTCACGAGCCCCTCGCTGGCGCCAGCAATACTGTTAAATAGTGACGAGATGTTACCACTTAATTGTTGCAACAAGGTGCGTACTGATAAGAAGTTACCAATCGCAAAACGCTCTAGAACAATTTGAATCGCTACGAAGATAAGCACGAGATAGCTCACGACATCTTCAATTGAACGCGAGCC
Organism: uncultured Candidatus Saccharibacteria bacterium; assembly: GCA_946185175.1. Classification (GTDB taxonomy): domain Bacteria; phylum Patescibacteriota; class Saccharimonadia; order Saccharimonadales; family Saccharimonadaceae; genus UBA2834. The sequence continues at coordinate 227 of CAMHIH010000048.1, read as the reverse complement.
AACATTTGGCCAGAAGAATTCGCGCGTATCGGCCAAGTCTTTTTCTTGACTACGCCGACGCGCTCGAATCATACGCTCGATTAATTGATGTGAGAGATTATTTAATTCAATCTCAAGTGCCGAATTAGAGTTAGTGATTTTCTGCTCGATTTGGTAAGCGATGCGACGATCTTTTGTAAATTCACGCCAGTTACGACGCTGACGCGCAGAAAGCTTAAGGCTTAATA
>CAMHIH010000047.1 GCA_946185175.1 uncultured Candidatus Saccharibacteria bacterium | reverse complement strand
TGCTCGGAAATCATTTGCGACTTATAGTCATATTGGAATAGTTTTTCGAACTTTGCCTGATTATAGATAACGATATTGCCATCAACAATGACACACTCATTACCTTCTGGAACTTTAATAGCGACATCAGCCGTGAGTGGCTCAAAACTTTCACCATTTAATTCCCAGCTCAGTTTGCCTTTTAGCGCCGAAGAAGCAGCTAAGTTTTTAGCGACATAGAAAGCCTTCTGACCATCCTCGCCCGGATAACTAAACTTCGCAACAATGCCTTTGATTTTCTTGAATTCGAATTCGTCATCAGTAAAGAATGCGATGTCTTTATATTCATGCTCGATGAGATGAATCAGCGTTTCGGCGCGACCGACTTTTTCGAGGTCGATACGATAAATGACTTTATCTTCGCCATCGCTCAATTCATAATCGCGGCACTCGAGTCCCTTATCGGCTTCTTTGATGACATACTCAATCGCTTCAATCATAAACATGGAGCGCACGGTCTGCGTTAGCATTTCGGAATAGCGCACCTTGTATGGTGTGTAGTTTTTATTAAATAAGAATAATTCTACTGAAACATTGTTTTTGATTTCGTCGATGGAGTTCGCCCACTGAAACACATCGAATCCCGGATTTGCAGATTGCTCCTGTTCTTCCATTTGCCTCCTTTATCTACCAGATTAGTATAGCACAGATAACAGATTACTGTTTGAGCGCTGCATCCATTTGCGGATCTTCGTTATGATTGATTTGCTCATAGCTGCGCTCAACAACTTTGTCTGGCGTAATGCCTTCGCCATTGATGTTTTTACCGTTTGGCGTGTACCATTTTGCGACCGTCACACGAAGCATCTCGCCACCACTGAGGTTCCTTAAAGCTTGTACGCTACCCTTACCATAAGTTTGCTCGCCAAGAATCGTCGCAAGACCGTAATCCTGTAGCGCACCCGCCACGATCTCTGAAGCAGATGCAGTCGTGCCATTAACCAAAACTGTGGTCTTTTTGCCGGCCAAAATTGCACCACCACTCTTGGCTTTAGTCTGTTCATTATAAGCACCCGAAGCTGAACGCTGATCGACGACAAGCTTGCCATCGATCCAAAGTGAGGCTACATCTTGAGCTGCCGTTACATAACCGCCGCCATTGCCGCGTAAATCAATAATGAATTTTTCATAGCCTTTGCTTAATGCTTCTTTGGCAAGATTGCGCGTAATTGAACCAGTATCCTGATCGAAACGCGTAATCGTAATTACGGCGTTGTCCTTTTTGTAGTCAATATATGCACTGACATTATTAATAGTTTCACGCGTAAGCTCAAACTCAATTTCTTTATTATCGCGAATAACCGTCAAAACTACTTTGGTGCCCGCCTCGCCACGAAGCTTCTTTGCGACTTCCTCAGTTGTTTTTCCACTTAAATCTTCACCGTCGGCCTTATAGATAATATCGCCCGCTAAAACACCGGCTTTGCGCGCAGGATTTCCTTCGGTCGTGCGCATAACCGTGACATAACCGTCACGTAAAGCAATTTCTACGCCAATCCCTGCACCAACGTCGCCACTAAGATCTTTTTGGAAATCTGCAGCTTCCTGAGCCGTCATGTAGTAGGTATAAGTGTCGCCGGCCGCATTTACTAAGCCACGCTTAGCTTCCTGAATGGCTTTTGCGTCGTCAATGGAGCCATCGTAAGTGGCTTTCAGTTCGTCATATAGATCATTTAGTTGGCCATTGAAATTAATATTACTCGAAGCAGTCTTCGTGCCGCCAAAATATATCGACATATTTTCGTAATTGAGCCCAATTACGATACCGACCGCCACGGCTACAAAACAAGCAATAATTGTCGTCGCCAAATTAACTTTGATAGAAGAGGCGGGACTAGAATAATACAAATCTCGCGTTGCCTCGGCCGCACTTATTTTGCCGGCCGAATCTTGATTGTTCGCAGTTTCAGATTTTTTAACCATAAAAATATTGTAACATGTTTAAGCTATGAATGGCTCTTTGAGAGATACTAACCGCCGAAATAGATATATGTATACATACCCTGATCCACCCATTGTTCAGAGTATTGCCCCGGTAAATAGCCAGTAGCCGCATTGCGCGCATTGTATTGTGAAATATATACACGATTGCCACTGACGGCCTCTACCCACACGGCGTGACCCCAGACGCCGGCCATCGAAATGCCTACTGCGCCAGCTTTTGGAGTGCTCGTAACAGTATAGCCAGCCGCACGAGCATTTGCGAGCCATTGATTTGCATTGCCACGTCCGGCCCAGTTTGGCATGTAGCCATAAGTACTATAAACTTTCCAGGCAGCATAGCTAACACATTCGCAAATATACATGCCCCAACGATCGCCATATTGAGTACCATTGAGCTTTGCAGCTGGGCACTGGCCACTATAAGGATAGCCGCCTTTGCTAGGGTCGCCGGCTGTGATGTTTGTAGCGTTATATTGGCGCGCTAAATCTTGTAGAATTTTCTGTTGCTCTTCTTCGAGAGCAGACTTTTGGCTGGTCGTTTCGGCCTTCATGGCTTGGAAAGTAGCTTCGTTGGCACGCGTCTGCGCTAATAGATTTGCTTGTTCGATTTCTTTTTGAACTAGCTGATTCTTTTGCGTATCGAGATCGGCCAATATTAATTCCGCATTATGTTTTTTGATTTCGAGCTGATCTTTTAGGTTGCGGTTTTCTTCGATTATCTCGGACAGCGTGTCGGAAACACCACTCAAATTGACCTCGCTATCAACAAAACTAGCAAAGCTTTCGGATGAAGCTAGGCGTTCAATCGTAGACACCTTCGAATTGTAATAATACTGAGCAATAATAAAACCAATCGTTTCAGAGTTGTTGTTGATACGCGTTGCGACGGTCTCGATGTCGGCAACCAGTTGCTCATGCTCGGCCTCTTTGAGGGCGATCTGGGTTTTAATGGTCGCCTGTTCGTTTTGCAACATTGCAATCGCATTGGTAATATTGCTGGCCTGTTCGGCAAGCGCCGCAGCCTGTTGTTCATATTCTGCAATCTCTGCACGCAATGCGGAAATTTTAGAATTAATGTCATGCAGGTCCTGTTGCGTGTAAGCAGAGGCCGGCATGGAGAAAATACTAGAAAATACGATAAACGCCGCGATGACTGGATATGAGATGTTGCGCTTAATCGTCATAGTGGCATTATTATAGCATAAGCAAAAACCACTTGCAAGCAAGTGGTTTTCATTGGACTGGTTAATTATTTATAGTTTAAGATATTTTCGCGTGGCTAGCAAGGATGAAATAATACCGATGACAATCCCGCCTAGCAAGAATGCGGATGCCACAAAGTACCAATAATCTTTCATGAGGCTAAAAGTCGGAGAAATAATAGCACCCATCTGTGTATTCAGGCCATAAACTGCGCCGTATACCACTGCGCCAGCCACTATAGCAGCCACGACGCCATATAATGCTGCTTCTACTACAAATGGTCCAGTAATAAACCATTTGCTTGCGCCGACTAGTTTCATCATATAGATTTCTTCCTTGCGACTGAAAATGGCCATGCGAATTGTATTGAAGACGATAAGAATAGCAATAATCGCGAAGACCCCTGCCGCTACCAAGCCAATCAGTTGAATACGATTCATGATATGCGCAATCTGATCAATAGTTTCGCGGTTCTTGTTTGCATAGCTCGGCGGACGAGCGTCGAGCATGTCTTTTGTCGATTCGTCGTTATTGACAAAATTTTCCAACTCACTAGTATCGTCAAGGCTAACTAGTTTGATATTCAGCGTCCAAGGCAACGCATTTGGCGCATCATACAATTCACTGATCATAGTTTCATCCGTAATATTATTATCACGAATCAGATTTTCGATAGTGTTACGGTTAGCGTCTTCTGGCGTAACATAGGAAACATTCGTAACGGTTTCGAGTTGCGTCATACGGCCAATGATGCGCTCTACCTGCTCGAGCGTGGCTTCCTGTTTAATATAAACAGAAATATCTACCTGCGACTCAACTTCACGAATCGTCGTCTTCATGATATCGGTCGCAATAATCGTTGCACCTAGCACTATGAGGGTGATTGCCATAATCGCGATGGCTGCAGCACTTAGCCAAGTGTTACGCGCAAAGCTTTTGGCGCCATATTTAACAACGCGGCCAGTCGTGCGGATGCGATGCTTGCGTGCTTTAGTAATACGACGTAAACGCTCCTTACTGACTTCGCGCGCGCTTTTGTTATCTATTTTGGTTTGAGCTTTTTTACTGGTTGACATTATTGAATTATCCTTTTCCTTGGCGTAGTTGGCTTGGCTGGTTTTTGCGCGGTGGCCTTAGCTTCTGCTTGGCGTTGCGCGGCGGCATGTGCATTACTACGCGGCGAATTTGTAGCGGCGCGAATTTCTTCAACAGTCGATTTGCGATCACTAGTCGCCAGCGGGCGTTTTGCAATATTCGCTCGTTCGGCGTCTAGATAATAATGACCATTACTCTTCTGATCGCCAATAATCTTACCATCCTGAATCGTGACTACGCGACGACGCATTTGATTCACGATATTCACATCGTGAGTCGTAACGAGGATAGTTGTGCCAAAATTATTAATTTCTTCAAGTAGGCGCATAATACCGGCTGAAATTTTTGGGTCGAGATTCCCGGTAGGCTCATCAGCAATCAGGATTTTTGGCTGGCGCGCCATTGAGCGGGCAATCGCGACGCGTTGACGCTGGCCGCCAGAGAGGTCATCTGGGAATTTATCGCCCTTATCGGCGAGGCCGACCAAATCTAGAACTTTCGGCACCGTGCGACGGATTTCGGCGTTCGAAACGCCGACGATCTCTAGCGCGAAAGCTACATTCTCAAAAACCGTACGGTTTGGCAATAATTTCAAATCTTGAAAAACCACTCCGATGCGGCGACGAAGATGTGGAATATGGCGTTTACGCAAATAATCATAATCAATACCACCCACCATTATCTTGCCGGAGGTTGGTTTTTCTTCGCGCGTAAGCATTTTAATGAGAGTGGATTTGCCAGCACCAGATTCACCAACCAAGAAAACGAATTCCTTTGGTTGAATATGCAAAGTAACATTATCGAGTACCGGCTCTGTATCGCCAGGATAATATTTAGTCACATTATCGAGCAATATCATGCCACGATTTTAACATAAGCTCATTTATTTGTCTAAGAAAGCAACAATAAAGCTATCAATAGCACCATCCAATACGGCATCAGTATCGGTTTCTTCATATTTCGTGCGCGTATCTTTAACGAGCTTATATGGATGAAGTACGTAATTGCGGATTTGTTGTCCCCAGCTAGCAGATTCGCCCGCACGCAATTTGTCGACCGATTCGGCGTTCTGATCTTGCATCATCTGCTGCAGCTTGCCGCGCAAGATCTCCATGGCTTTCTCTTTATTTTGAAGCTGACTGCGCTCATTCTGTATCGCCACCACGGTGTTGGTTGGAATGTGCGTGATGCGCACCGCAGAATTAGTCGTATTGACAGATTGCCCGCCATGACCACCGGAATGATACACGTCAATACGCAAATCTTTTGGATCAATTTGTACTTCCGCATCGTCGCGAATAATTGGCAATACCTCCACTAGCGCAAAGGAAGTTTGGCGAAGATGGTCGGCGTTAAATGGGCTCTGACGCACTAAACGGTGCGTACCGTGCTCGGATTTGAGTTGGCCGTAAAGATTCGCGCCGCCCGTTAGCTCCATCACGACGGTCTTAATGCCAGCCTCCTCGCCCGCCACTCGGTCAAGAATCTGCACTTTGACTTTATGACGCTCCGCCCAGCGTAAATACATACGCTCTAACATACCGGACCAGTCCATCGCCTCCGTGCCACCTGCACCAGCCGTGATGCGCAAAATCGCGTCATTGTGGTCA
>CAMHIH010000046.1 GCA_946185175.1 uncultured Candidatus Saccharibacteria bacterium | reverse complement strand
CCCTGCCTGACGAAAAATACAAACGTCGTAATCAAAAGTTGGATGAAATCTAATGGCAATTGTAACCATTTCACCGGCAATCTTAAGCCAAAACCCAACCGAATATAAGCAAATCGTTAAGGATTATTACGGTTTTACTAAGCGCGCCCATATCGATGTCTCCGATGGTACGCTCACCCAAAACCGTACCATTGCTGAATCGGCAGTTTGGTGGCCACGTGGTTGGTCGGTTGACATTCATATGATGACCGCCGTCCCATCTCAACATCTAGAGATGCTCATAAAATTGCATCCGGATATGGTCATCCTTCATGCCGAGGCAAACGAAGATTTGTTACCGATTTTTGATCAGCTTAAAGAACACGAAATCAAAGTCGGTGTCGCAATTATTAAAAGCGTTTTTCCAGGAAGCATCAAGGCAATTCTCAGCGCCGCCGATCACGCCCTCATTTTCTCCGGCGAACTCGGCAGGCAAGGCGGTCAAGCCGATTTATTACTTCTCGAAAAAGTCGCTCTCATCAAAGCCATAAACCCATCAATTGAAGTTGGCTGGGATGGTGGCGCAAATCTCGAAAATATTCACTACATCGCTCAAGCTGGCGTCGGCGTTATTAATGTTGGTGGTGCCCTAATGCGCGCCGAAAACAAGCAAGAATATTTCGATCAAATGAATAAAGAAACTGAAAATCAGGACCCAATTTAAAAATGGCAAGAATCGTAAGTATTGGTGCTGCGCTTCAAGACGTCTATCTTATCGATCACGATGATTTTGGCACCAACAAACGTGGTTTTTTCAACCAACTCGAATTAGGCGCAAAGGTTGATATCGATGAAGTTAAGTTCACTGTAGGCGGTGGCGCAACCAACGCCGCTACTACTTTCGCTCGCAACGAGCATGAATCTATTTTCATGGGTTGCATCGCCAACGATCCCGCCGGAGCCGCCATTATCGATAAACTCGATCGCGAAGGCATCGATACAAGCTATATCAACTATCTCGATAATATCCACACCGGCTATTCCGTTCTTTTACTCTCGCCAACTGGCGAACGCACTATTCTAACTTGCCGTGGCGCATCCGCCAAATTTGACACCATTCATCCTAAAGATTTGCGCAGTATCTACCCAGATTGGTTATATGTTACTACTCTACGCGGCAACATGAATATTCTTGACCAACTTTTCGCCCAAGCCAAGGCATTGAATTCTAAAATTATGTTCAATCCTGGTAATCTCGAACTTCAATCCAAACGCAAACTACTCGGCCTGCTCTCCGACGTTGATGTTTTACTCGTAAACAAATCCGAAGCCAAGCAAATTGTCGAGGGTCGCACGCTTACCGAATTAATCGGTAAACTATCTAGCTATGTACCGACCGTTATTATCACTGACGGAAACCAAGGCGCCATTGCTGCCTCCGAAGGCCGCATTGTGCGTATAGGCATTTACGAAGATGTCAAAGTGAAAGATTCCACTGGCGCCGGCGACGCTTTTGGTTCAGGCTTCCTGGCTGCTTTTGCTGATGGTAAAAGCCTCCAAGAATCCCTAATTTTCGCTAGCGCTAATTCAACTTCTGTCGTACAGCAAATCGGCAGCAAAGCTGGAATCATCAACAAACACAAACGATTACATCCGATGCCTATGCAGGAGATTAACTAAAAAATATGAAAGACAACGAAGATATTATTAATGTTTGGCTCGACGCCATCAATCAAAACAAATTAGACAAAGAAGACGTACGTCGCTCTCTCGCTTATGCTAAAGACCTCGAGCAAGGGTTATCCAAGCTTCGCACTTTTTCCCAAGGCGTATCAATCTTCGGTTCTGCTCGTTTATCCGAAAAAGGCAAATATTGTCGCCTCGCCGAAGAACTTGGTCGCAAACTAGCCCAAAATGGGCACACTGTCATTACCGGTGGCGGCCCAAGTATCATGGAAGCCGCCAATAAAGGCGCCTACGAAGCTGGCGGCAAAACCATTGGCCTCAACATCCAACTTGCCCACGAGCAACACATTAACCCATACGTTACAGATTCCATGGAGTTTCATTACTTCTTTGCGCGTAAAGTCATGCTTACGATGGCTTCAAAAGTCTACGTCTACTTCCCTGGCGGTTTCGGCACACTAGACGAATTCTCCGAAATCCTCATTCTTATGCAAGAAGGCAAAATGCCAAAGATGCCAATGTTCTTAATTGGGAAATCATTCTGGAAACCCCTTGATCGATTCTTTGCTACTAAGATGCAACCAATTAAAACGATTGCTCCGAATGACCGCAAAATCTATCGAATTACCGATGATATTGATGAAGTGGTCGAAGCGGCAAACAAAATTGGCCACCCCAGCATCTACGAAAACATCTACGATCACGGTAAAAGTAAATATATTATCTAAATTAAACAAAAAAGACGCCATCAAGGCGCCTTTTTTATTTCACTACCACATTCTCTTCCGAGAACACATCTTTCAGCTCTGCCACCCAGGCATCTTCAAATTCACACCTAAACGGCATTCGCATGGCTTTTTTATCCGGACCAATCACTAAAATCACCTCAGATAAACCAGGATGCTGAGTACAAATTTGTTTCAATTTAACTAAGCCATTCTTATCCGTTGGATCTAATATCCGTACGAACATTTTTTGCGCCTTTTTCGGCTTGGCGTCCACGACACTTTCCGATGTTTTGAAAGTTGTCGTTTTCTTTGGCGCGCCACTGCCCATTTTTACAGAATCGCCCGATGTTTTTGAAGCTGACGATTTACCATATTTCTTCTGCGCTACACCCTTTGTTGGCACCTTCAAAGTTGCCCCAGTCGATTCGTATGACTCCAATTCATCATCTGTCACAACCACGACTTCTTCGGCATTCACTTTTGCTTCGTCAATCTTGTTGCCGTCACGGTCTGTTGCATTCACTTTACCAGTAACCTTAATTACGGCATCCTGCACGAGTTTTGCGCCAATTGTTTCGTAGAGCTTCGGGAAGACAATTACCTCCATCTCCCCTACCTTATCCTCAATTTTTACAAAAGCCATCTTCGAGCCACTTTTTGTCACTAAAGAACGCACATTCGTCACTAAGCCACCCACAATTACCGTTGCACCGTCAAGATTCGGCTTAATTTCAGTTGTCGGCATGCACTGCTCTTGGAAATATGTCTCATATTTATCTAATGGATGTGCCGAAATATAAAGCCCCATCAAATCGCGCTCCCACATCAGCTGCTCTTTATCAGTATATTTTGTTGGGGCTGGCACGATTTCTACTTCTGGCACTTCCGCCACTGCGCCCATTGCGCCAAACAAGTCCGTCTGACCTGATGCAACATCCTTTTGCATCTTGTTGCCGTAAGCTTGAATTTTCTCTAGGTTATACAATAAGTCACTACGATCGCCAAAACTATCAAAACAACCAGTCTTAATCGCCGATTCCCAGCACTTCTTATTGAACTTTGCGCCAGATACACGCTTTGCAAAATCACAGACCGATTTGAACTTACCATTTTTGTCACGTTCATCAATCACCTCTTCGGCTAGCGCTTTGCCCATACCTTTAATTGCTGCAATACCAAAGCGAATCGTCTTCGATTTACCTACGGTAGCAAAGTCTGCATAAGATTCATTAATATCCGGACCAAGCACCTGAATACCCATGCGCTTACATTCGGTCATCTCAATCGCGAGACGATCCGTCCAACGCATATCCGCCGTCATCAACGCCGCCATAAAGGCTTCTGGATAATAAGTCTTAAGATAGGCTGTCCAATACGCCACCAATGCATAGCACGCCGCGTGACTCTTGTTGAAGCAGTAGTTCGCAAAGTCTAACAGCTGACTCCAGAATGTTTCGGCAATCTCTTCCGTTGCTCCACCAACCTTTACTGCCCCCTCGATAAATAGTGGCTTCATCTTGTTCATCAAGTCGACTTTCTTCTTGCCCACTGCCTTACGCAAAGTATCCGCTTGGCCGCCGGTAAAGCCACACCATTCCTTCGACGCCTGCATGAACTGCTCCTGGTAAATCAAAATACCATAAGTATTCTTCAATGAATTTTCGAGACCAGGATGCAAATAGGTAATTGGTTCTTCGCCGTGTTTGCGTTTAATAAAGCTCTCGATAAACTGCATCGGCCCCGGACGATAAAGTGCGTTCATAGCAATCAAATCATCGAACGCCGTCGGCTGTAACTCGCGTAAATAACGCTTCATTCCCGGCGATTCAAACTGGAATACGCCCGTCGTATCGCCCCTACGGAACAATTCATAAACTTTGTCATCATCGAGCGGCAATTTACTCATATCAATTTGTTTGCCGTGAACTTTCTTAATAATTCGCAGCGCCTGCTGAATCACCGAAAGATTAGATAGACCCAAAAAGTCCATCTTGAGTAGCCCCAGCTCCTCAACTTGTGGACCAGGATACTGCGTTGCAAGTGGGCCTTTCGCCGAAACTTCCAGTGGCATAAACTTCACCAAATCATCTGGCGCAATCACCACACCACAAGCGTGTACGCCGTGCGAGCGAATTGTACCCTCGAGCTTCATCGCAAAATCAATCACTTCCTTCGCGGTCGGGTTGGTCTCGTATTCGTTTTTCAAATCTGGCTCTTTTACGATTGCGTCTTTCAGCTTTACATGATGCCCCATTACTGGATCTGGTACTAATTTTGCAATCCGATCCGCTTCTGCATATGGCACTTCGAGCACACGTGCCACATCGCGTACCGCGTTCTTTGCCATCATCTTACCAAAGGTTACAATATTACTCACGCGACCTTTGCCATATTTCTGCGTACAATATTCAATCACTTCATCGCGTCGGTTATCCTGAATATCCGTATCAATATCCGGCATCGAAATACGATCCGGATTCAAGAAACGCTCAAAGAGCAAATCATACTCTAGTGGATTCAAGTCCGTAATATGAATTGCATAAGCCAGCAACGAACCCGCCGCCGAACCACGACCTGGGCCATAGATAATCCCTTGTCCTTTACCCCAGTTGATAAAGTCCTGCACAATCAAGAAATAGCCGTTATATCCCATCTTATCGACGGTCTCGAGCTCATAGTCAATCCTATTCAAAATTTCCTTCGATAATAATGGTCGAATTTCTGCAACGGTTTTTGTCTTCGCTTCCTCTTTCGAAAGATAGCCGAAACGCTCTGCCAAACCTTGGAACACCATTCGATCCAAGAACTCCTTTTCCGTCTCGCCTGTATCAATCGGAAACTTTGGAATCAAAATTCTGCCCAAATCAATCTTTACATTACAGCGGTCGGCAATCTTCTTTGTATTACGAATTGCTTCCGGGCAAGTCTTTCCCCAACGTTCAATTAACTCATCTGGTGGAATCACATGTAAATCGAAATCCTTCAACGACATGCGTTTTTCGTCGGAAATATTGCTACCCGTACCCACACACAACAATACCTCATGCGCGTCCTGGTCCTCTTTCTTCAAATAGTGCGCATCGCAAGTTACTACCAAATCCAAGCCCGTTTCTTTCGATAATTCCATCAAGGTATTATTAATCTTCATCTGCTCCGGATTATGCGTTGGCGAATCAGGATGACCATGATCCTGCATCTCCAAATAAAATCGCCCGTCATAGACCTTCGAATACCAGTCGATCAACTTGCGCGCCCGAGCCAAATCATCGTGGCGAATCGCCGTCGAGATCTCCGAACCCATACAACCGGATAAGCAGATAATGCCTTCGTTGTATTTTTCCATAATTTCGTGGTCGATGCGCGGCTTGTAGTATTTTCCCCGTACTTCCGCATCAGTCATCAAGCGACAAAGGTTTTCAAAACCCTTCTCGTTCATTGCAAGCAAAGTAATATGAAAACGTTCCTTATCGTAAGCCGGGTCGCGATCTTCCATACCGCGCGCCGCCACA
>CAMHIH010000045.1 GCA_946185175.1 uncultured Candidatus Saccharibacteria bacterium | reverse complement strand
TAACACCTACGATACCAGCAATGGTCTGAGCGTGCTCGACATAGAAGTCGATGTCAGCGCGAAGCGTATGTAGAGGCACGGAGCCTTCGATAAACTTTTCGCGGCGGGACATTTCAGCACCGTTCAAACGACCAGATACTTCGACGCGGATACCTTTAGCGCCAGCATTCATAGTGGACGCGAGGGCCATTTTAACGGCACGGCGGAAGTTCATACGCTTACCAAGTTGGAAACCGATGTTTTCGGCAACGAGCTTGGCGCTGAGTTCTGGTTTCTTAACTTCTTCGACATTGATGCGAAGTGGGCTGTCGGTAACTTGCTCGAGCTGTTTCTTGAGCTCGTTGATACCGGCGCCTTGCTTACCGATCACGGCACCTGCTTTAGCGGTGCGGATAGTGATGGTAGTAAGATTTGGGCTGCGCTCGATGCTGATGCGATCGATGGTTGGGCGGCTCTTGAAGCGATCCTCGATTACTTCGCGGATTTTAGTGTCTTCGATAAGCCATTTGCGATAATCAGCTTTGCGAGCAAACCACTTGCTGCTCCAGTTCTTATTGACCTGGAGGCGGTAGCTAATAGGACTTACTTTTTGACCCATTACTTGCTCTCCTTTTCTTTCTTATCAGCCTTCTTTGCGTCATCAGCTTTTGCTGCAGCTTTTTTGGCTTTTTCTTCGCCTACGACCTCAACAAAGATGTTGGACGAAATCTTTTCATAAGGCAATGCGCGACCGCGGCTAGCTGGTACGTAGCGACGCATGCGAGTACCGGCAGTAACCGTGATGCGGTTAATTGCGATGGTTTTCGTATCGATGCTACCACTTTGCATTAGATTGGCGGCGGCGGATTGAATTGCCTTCATTACAGGCTTTGCGGCGCGGCGTGGTGTATTCTCAAGAATCACGACGGCGTCGGCGACATAGCGGTCACGGACAAGGCTAGCAACAATGTTGGTCTTGCGTGGCTGTACGTCGATACCTTTAATATATGCGTGTGCAGATTTAGTAGCCATGGATTATGCCCCCTTCTTTGCTGCGGCTTCGGCAGCTTTCTTGCCGCCATGGCGCTTAAATTTACGAGTTGGCGCGAATTCGCCGAGTTTGTGGCCAACCATGTTTTCGGTTACGAATACCGGAACATGAACGCGGCCATTATGGACGGCGATGGTGCGACCAACCATCTCTGGGCTGATAGTCGATTGACGTGCCCAGGTTTTGACAATAGTACGGTCTTCAGCGGAAAGAGCTTCAATTTTCTTCTGAAGCTTGTAGTCCACAAAAGGCCCTTTCTTTAGAGATCTAGACATAGACTATTTCCTCTTTCCTTCATGACGACTGCGGACAATCATCTTGTTAGTTTTCTTGTTGTGACGGGTGCGGTAACCCAAAGTGAGTTGACCCCATGGTGTGCGTGGAGCCTTACCGGAACCGTGACGACCACCGTCACCACCACCGTGTGGGTGATCTGTAGCGTTCATTACGACACCACGGACAGTTGGGCGAATGCCTTTGCGGCGTTTGCGGCCTGCTGAACCGATTTTGATGTTTTGGTGCTGAACGTTGCCAACTACGCCGATGTTGGCGCTGCAGCTAGTTAATACTTTGCGAACTTCGCCAGATGGCATGCGAATCGTGGCATAGCCGTTTTCTTTTGCCATAAGCTGAGCGGATGCGCCAGCTGCGCGAACAGCTTGTGCGCCCTTGCCTGGGGTAAGTTCGATTGCGTAAATTTGCGTACCAACTGGAATCTGCTCGAGAGTTAAGCGGTTGCTGGTCTCGATTGGAGCCTCTTCTCCGGTTTGGAATTCGAAGCCTTTGTGCATGTTGGTGTCGGCGGTTACGTAGTAATAAACGCCATTTTGATCTTTAACACGAGCAATACGTGCACTGCGGTTTGGATCGTATTCGATTTCCTCGACGCGGAGTTTGAGTCCGGCTGGGAGATTATGAGTCAAGATACGATAATGACGTTTGACGCCACCGCCACGATGGCGGACCGTAATGCGACCGGAGTTATTCTTACCGGCTTGTTGTTTCTTGCTTTTTACCAAGCTTTTGAGTGGCTTACGAGTGGTAATCATGTCAAAATCTTGGGTGGTTTTTTGACGTTGAGCCGGCGTGGTTGGGCGATAAGCTTTAATACTCATTATTTATCTCCTCCCTTGTCGGATTTCTTGTCGGTTTTTTCTTCTTCTACTGGTTCTTCGTCGAAGATTTTGATGGAATCGCCGTCTTTCAGGGTGACGAAAGCGATTTTCTTGTCTTGGCGATAAGTGGTACCAGGATAGGCGTGTTTGCCTTTGCTATATTTAGTAGCTTTGCCCTTACGAATGGTAATGCGAACTGAGGTGACGGTTACGCCAAATTGTTCGCTAACCTGCTTGGCGACGGCTTGCTTGCTGGCATCGCTTGGAACGATGAACATGTAGCCGCGCTTGGTTTGTTCGCGATAGGCTTTCTCGGTTTGAATCGGACGAATTAACATTATGCATTCTCCTTTCCGATGAGCCAGTTTTCGATTGCCGCGAGAGCGGATTCGACAATGATGATTTGGTCAGCATTGAGGATATCGAAAACGTTGAGATAAGTTGGGCGAACTACCTTAACATTGGCAATATTATTGGTTGCACGTAGGATGCTTTCGGTTTTTTCTGGAACTACAACGAGGTAATTCTTACTAGACTCAATCTTGAGTTCTTTGATTGCGTCTTTGGTTTTGCCGCTCTTGGCGTCAAATTTTGCAACTGTGCTGATTGCCTTGTCGGCATTCTGCATAGATAGTGCTTGGCGAACGGCTTGAAGTTTTGCGGCCTTGCTGATTTTCTTGGTGAAGTTTTCTTCGCCAGTACGACCGAAGGCTACGCCACCGTGGCGCCAAATTGGGTTACGAGTCGAACCGAAACGTGCACGACCAGTACCTTTTTGCTTCCATGGTTTCTTGCCACCACCACGAACTTCACCGCGTTTGAGAGTCTTCGCGTGTGAGCTACGGGAGTTTGCGAGATACGCATCGTAAGCTAATTTAACTAATTCGTGATTATCGACGGAGAGGCCGAAGATATCTTTATTCAATTTTGCTTCTGCCATATTACTCCTTTCCCTCGACCATTACGAGACCTTTGTTTGGACCAGGCACTGCGCCTTTGAGGCCAATAAGGTTGTGTTCTGCATCAATGTAGGAAACCGTGAGGTTCTTGACAGTGACGCGATCGTGGCCCATACGGCCAGCCATCTTCTTGCCCTTGAAGACTTTTTGTGGATACATGGAGCCGATAGAACCGACTTTGCGAATATCTCCCTTGAAACCGTGCGTGTTGCGGGATTCTTGGAAGTTGTGACGCTTGACGGTGCCAGCGAAACCTTTACCCTTGCTGGTGCCAGTAACTTGGACTTTGTCGCCGAGAGCGAATTCGCTGACAGTAAGCTCGCTACCGAGGCTTAAATCTGCAGGGATTTCTTCGACGCGGAATTCACGAATGTACTTAGGGTTAATATCTTTTCCGGCTTTTTTGACGTGTCCGGACACGGCCTTGCTCAGATTCTTACCCTGACCAAATGCCAATTGCACAGCGCTATATCCGTCGGTTTCGACAGACTTAGTCTGAGTCACCGTGCATGGGCCGGCTTGAAGGATAGTTACGGGGGTAACTACGCCATCTTCACCGATGATCTGGGTCATACCAATCTTGGTGCCGAGGATGATTTTCATCTTTGGGCGTCCTTTCCCATTAAAATCACTTGGCTTATGAGCGGTATCCATCTCTCTGCTGGACCTAACTCTTGCGCCAATGTGACGTTACTTTTAATATACGCGTTTAATTTTAGCATATTTGACCCCTAATTGTCAACAATTTCATCGGAGTTTGGCTGGTTTTATCGAATTCATAGCTCCCGATGCGATATACTAATTTTATGAAAGAATCCTTTTCCTACAATCCTGGGGATGATTCTCTCGTCGAGGAGCCCCAGCCAAAGAAAGGTTTTACTATCGACGTTGACTACCCAGACTCCGATGACGAATGGGGCGGAGACGACTCGGACGACTTTGGTTCGGCTTTCGGTGGCGAGTGGGATTACGACTGGGACAATATTGACTGGGACAAGGCTCAATTTGGACCTACGAAGCAAGGTAACGAATCTGTGTCGACAAAGCCAGAAGTCGCCCAAAAACCTGAATACATCTTTTTTAATCCAGATGTTGAGCCCGACGGCAACATTCGCAAGCGTTTTATGCAATATTTAAGCGAAAATTCGATTGAGACCGATAAAACCGACGATGCCATTGAGTTATGTATTCGTCTCTGTAGTCAACTTGGTATGCACAGCGGTCGGTCTTTCGACATGATGAAGAAACTTGCTAGGGCCGATATGGATTCCGTAAATAAGATTTTTAATAGTTTCGGTTATTTTAATAGCCGTTTTGCCGAAGTCAACCAAGACTCCTTTGATATGCATCATAGTTTTCCGAAGAATGCAATGATTGCGTTCATTAATCATTGGGATAATGATTTTGATGCCAACGACATGGCGAAGCGTTTCATGGATGGAATAATTGAGATATCAAACGCGCCACAAGAAGAATATCACAATCCTTCCAGCTATTTCGACGAGGCCCTAGAGTTCGCCTCTCAAAGTGGTGATCCGGATGTTTTTAGTGGTTACATTGACATCATTAAAGATTTAATCGGTAGACCAGAAAATTTGATTAATGGCGCGAAATATCATCGAAAGACAGACCTGCTACGGTTATATGGCAAACATGGCTTTGATATGCAAAAATTAGTCGTTTTCAGAGATCGGGTTTTTCCGATGATTGACCAAAATGATCCGCGCGTCGAATCACTCATGAAAGCATCTAACTCTTTCGGTACCTCACCTGATACTTTTGGTATTTCTGATTTTACATTGCATTCCCTAGTACTTGGTGCTAGTCCGAGAAATATCCGGGATTTAATGCAGATTTATCGCGAAATTCCTACAAGTGATTTTGCGCGCTTTGAGCAAAACCGAAATGATGCCGCCGCCTTGATGGGTTGCCTTTGGAGCGGCCGAGACTTCATTCACGACGAACGTCCTGGTATACATGAGTTGCTAGAAGCAATGGTCGCCTATTATGACACGAAGGATGATTCCGAGGCTAATGCCGCCGCAAGAGAACGCCTGCAGGCCATCGTAAATGACCGTAAGGAAAATGGAAATTATTATTTGTATGGCGGTTTTGACGGCGAGCTCTGTATGGACCTGTCGAATTATGACCGAACAATTGTTAGAAGTATAAACTACGGCGTCGAGAGTCAATATGACCAGCCAGCAATTGACGTTCTGCGCCGACTCGAGCAAAATACTCGGCAAGCTTCTCTCGAAAAGCCAAAGTGTGGCATTGAAGATGTCGACACTATGATTGAGGGCTTAAAAGTAGTCGATTTTGGTAATGGCGAGGTCGGCGTCGAATTTAATGATGTTGCAAAAATCATTGAGAGATTTAATGATTTTCTCGCTGAACACCAGGGCGAAGCCTGCCTCGACCCGAAAATAATCCAGAGTTTATCATATATGGAGAGAATGGCTACTTATGCTATGCGCGGCATTAGTAAAAAAGACTACACCGAGTTAGCTTTCGATCCCGGCTTCAAGGAAATTTGCCGTTTTAGCGAATTGACTTCAGGAAATGATAGTTATAGTAAAGCCGGTTTCGAGCAATTCTGGAATAGTTTTGTGTCCGACTTCTCAAAAGATTGGCCAAATAATATCGGAAGCAAGTATCAGCCACTCGTATCACGAACGAGGAATCGAGTCAGAAAACTTGCTGAAAGTTATAAGTCCCAGGGTGCACCACGTTTCATGATTGATTCTCTCTGGTCAGGAAACCTCAATCATGAACTAGTTGGCTTAACGGACGAGCGTTAAGGCATCAAAATACCGCCC
>CAMHIH010000044.1 GCA_946185175.1 uncultured Candidatus Saccharibacteria bacterium | reverse complement strand
GGGGCGTGGCGCAGTTGGTAGCGCGCGCGGTTCGGGACTGCGAGGTCGCCCGTTCGAGTCGGGTCGCCCCGACCATTAGTTTTAGCCACTGGTGTGGCTATTTTTATTGCTCATGTTAAAATGTAACCAGAATGGAAGAGAAGAAATTGCGCGACGCGCTCTCTAATCAGCGTAAACAAAGTCTCGCCGAAGCTTTACCTTTGGCCTGCGAAACCGTCATAAGCACCGACAATTACAAAACCTTTAAAATTGCCGGTGACGTCATCGATAAAACTTGGATTCGCATGTCGCCATTCCGTCAATATTGGCGCTTCGAGCATGTCGTTTATAACTTGTATTGGCCGCGCATTGGTTCGATTGAAAATATTGAAAAACTGCAAACCGCACGCCCAAGGCTCGACCGCGAGGGATAATCGTAACTTTGTGGACTGGGTCAGAATCTGGTAGCACATGGCCAACAACGGCGTGACCAGCTTCATGGTAGGCAGTGATGCGGCGCTCTTTGTCGTTCATAACTTTAGACTTTCGCTCTGGACCAATCGCGATGCGTTCGAAGGCCTCGTCGACATCTTGCTTGGTGATTTTTTCATGATTTAATCTGGCTGCCGTAATGGCGGCTTCATTTGCAATATTTGCTAGGTCTGCGCCGCTACTACCGGCCGTCTTGGCGGCAAGCGCATCCAGATTAACGTCATCAGTAACTGGCTTGTTTTTGAAGTGAACTTTGAGAATCTCGACGCGATCTTTGCGCTCTGGTAAAGTCACATTAACATGACGATCGAAACGTCCTGGACGTAGCAAGGCTTTGTCTAACATATCAACACGGTTGGTTGCCGCAATTACAATAATGCCAGTGTCATTATCGAAGCCATCCATTTCGACGAGAATCTGGTTAAGGGTCTGCTCGTCTTCGCGCCCTGCACCACCGCGCGCGTCACGCTTGTGGGCAACAGCATCGATTTCATCGATGAAGATAATGCTTGGGGAGTTTTTCTTTGCTTTATCGAAAAGGTCGCGAACGCGTGATGCACCAACGCCGACAAACATTTCGGCGAACTCGGAGCCAGAAATCGAGAAGAATGGCACATTAGCTTCGCCCGCAACTGCACGAGCCATTAAAGTCTTGCCCGTACCAGGCTCGCCAGCCAATAATACGCCGCGCGGAATTTTAGCGCCGAGTTTTTGATATTTTTTCGGATTCTTGAGGAAATCGACGATTTCAGCAAGATCCTGCTTGGCTGCTTCGTTGCCAGCTACGTCAGCAAAGAGTACTTTATTTTTCTCATTGCCGTATAGGCGTGCTTTGGCCTTACCAAATCCGACATTCTGATTATTCATGTTCTGAGCTTGGCGCAACATATAAATCAAGAAGCCACCAAGAATAATGATAGGCAATAAGATACTGCCGACATTGATTAAGATAGCGACAATATCAATGTCTTCTACCACCTCAACTGAGACCTTATTTTCGTCGATTACCTCTGCAAAGCCTTGCTCATAGAGCGAGCTGTAGGAGTCCTTGCGCGAAGTAATCGTCTTCATGCCGGAACCCTCTTTTGGCGTAACCGTAAGTGTATCGCCCTGGACGACGATTTTCTCAATCTTTTCATCTTTCGCAAGTTGAAGAACTTCCGAAAGACTTTTCTCTTCAGTCTCGACGGTATTAAAGCCAGCCGAACCACTAAAAATTAATGAAATAAAAGCTAAAACAACTAGCCAGAAAGTAAATAATCGTAAGAAACTCAGGAATTTGTTTGGCTTCTTTGATTTTTTACCTCCATTTGTTCTCTTGTATTCTGGCATATAACTCCTAAATAATTGCTTTGTTTTTGCCCCGAATTAAGCTATGGGGGCCATTAAGTAATTTTAGCATATTACAGGGGATTTTCGCTCTACTTTGATAATTTCGTAGGATATTGTATAATATGCGCAAGACAACACGTTTGTCGCAGAAATGCCCGCACCGTTAAGGAGGTGAGCATATTTGAAATATTCCAAACCAAAAAGCGGAAATATCTTCAAGTTAATCATCCGAGATATCGTCGACTCTAACCGTGGCTTATTGATTGTCTTCAAAGAATCGAGCACCGTGCATAAGTTAATCCCCTTAGAGTTCGGGGTTGGATTAGTCGGCGGCATTCTGGCAAAGTTTATTGCCCTCGAGTACATAATCCTACTCGTAACGCTCGTGATGATTTTTACCACCGAGGTCATTAATTCGGCTATCGAAGAAGTTAACGGCCTCGTCACTGAGGAGAAAAACGAACGCGTTCGTCGCAGCAAGGACCTCGCATCAGGGAGTGTTTGAGTGTGGCATCAGTGCTACATTATCGAATTTCTCTTCTTCCTGATTTGCCACCTGATTCATTTCGCCTAGTGGACACAAATAATCCCCGTCTGAGACGGGGATTTGTTATTTGTAGTCCGAAATAAGCTTGATGTTTTTTGCGAGATAGTCGACAAGCGACACGACCGTTAGGGCCGTTGCGATCCAAACTAGAATTTGTGGAACAATCTCTGGAATCGCCAAATCTGCAATTAATACGACAATCATCACAATCTGAGAAACCGTTTTGGCCTTGCCCCACGGACTGGCTGCAATCACGACTCTATTATCTGATGCTAGCAAGCGAAAGCCACTAATGATGAATTCACGCGCAATGATTATGACGGTTATCCATGCAGACAAGCGCTGTTGACTACTCAAGCAAATCAAGGCCGAGCAAACCAGCAATTTATCCGCTAGCGGGTCCATAAATTTGCCGAAATTCGTCACGAGCCCACGCGAGCGAGCGATTTTGCCGTCAGCATAATCCGTGAGGCTTGCAACTATGAAAATTGTCAGCGCAACCCATTTCTGCTCTTCCCACCCCGTCGGGATTAACATTGCCGCCACGAAAAATGGCACCAACACGATACGCGACAAGGTCAATTTGTTAGGTAAATTCATAAGCCTTCCCCCCTTTCTGAAAATACCTCGTAGGACTATAAAGTACTTACGTGTGTATTGAATTGCATTATATAATAATTATGACTTTTTGCAAGAAAAAGCCGCCTGGTGGCGGTTTCAGAAACACAAAAAATGGTCGGGGTTAGCAGGCTCGAACTGCTGACCTCGCGCTCCCAAAGCGCGCGCGCTACCAACTGCGCCAAACCCCGGCTGAGTGGTATTATACCACAGTTTCATGCGTCGCGCCAGATGTTATATAATTGAAATATGGGAGAGTTCTTAAGCAAGCGCAAACGCCTCATATGTATTTTGGCGCCGACAGTGTTCGGCATTTTTTACATGTTCCTTTCAATGTTTAATCTTCAACAATCCATTTGGCAAGGAGAATCGTATGGAGCATATTTGACACATTTCGATGCGGGCCAGATTTGGAATTTTACGGCAGAGACCAATCAACCGCCACTTTATTTCTGGGCCCTAAAAGCCTGGGCGCATATCTTTGGGCGAACAGATTTCGACATGCGCTTTATGTCAGTATTCTTTGGCGCAATCGCAATTATGTTTATCTACATGTGGGTTAAATATAAGTATGGCGCGAAGGCTGCCATTCTTAGCTCTCTTCTTCTTAGTATTTCACCGTTAATGATTCGATTTGGACGCGAAATGCAGCCGTATATGATGGCATTAATGTTCGTATCTGCGGCAACTTACTTCCTGCAACTTGCAATAGACAACGAACAGAAAAGATGGTGGATAATCTACGCAATAGTTGCCGCACTCGGCCTATGGACAAGCTACTTTACGGTTTTTGCCTGGTTAGCACATATTGTATATTTGGTCTTAATTTACAAGAAAAAAATCTTTCGCAAAGAAGTTATTTGGGCGGCCATTATTGCCTGTTTACTGTTTGTTCCGTGGCTGCCAAAACTTTTCAGTCAGTTAAGTGCGCGCGGTACCGGAATTAATGCTATCAGCCTTGATACGCTCGTGAATTATTGGAGCGAAACATTACTTTATCAAGAAGCGTCCTCCACCAGTGGCTGGCCTTTAGTCTTAATTATCCTTGCCTCAATTGTGCTAATTGGCCTAGTCGCAAAATATTACAAGCAAGTACGAATGCTCCTCTGCATGATTTTCGTGCCAACAATTGTACTCATACTGCTCTCTTTGACGCCTGCTGGACTAGCTATGACACCGCAGCGAACACTGTATTCTGCCGCCAGCGTGGCGACTATTGGTGGCATAACAATCATAATCGCCACGAACGAGCTCTTATCGAGAAAAGAACGGCGCAAGAAAGTAAAGACTACATCTCAACGCCAGTCAAAGATTGTTTTTGCGGTTTGTTCCGTAATCCTGGTCTTGGCTTCGATCTGCGGCATTTGCTCAGCTTATGAGCTAGGTAGTTACAATTTTGACACGAAACAATCTTACGGAGCGAACATCTTACATAAAAATATCGTCACTGCGGATAATATTAACGACACGCCAATTATCGTTAGCTCGCCATGGCTATATTACGATTTGTCCTTCTATGACACCGCTGATAGGCAAACTTTCTTTTTAGCCGAGGGGCAAGAATATGACTCCAACTTGCTGCTACCTATAAAAGACAGCTATTTTGGTAGAATAGATAACTTAGACAAGTTTCTCGAGAAGCATGAATCGGTTTGGTATGTAGACGTGGCGCCGGCGCAGGGTGACTTAGAATTTCCACGCGATGGCTACATGGCCACGCAAATCCTGACACTAAATTATTCGAATAGTGGCGTCGGGTACGAAGCAATCCGCTTCATCCCTGAATAAAGGTGTTATAATAGTATGCAGTCGGGGCGTGGCGCAGTTGGTAGCGCGCGCGGTTCGGGACTGCGAGGTCGCCCGTTCAAGTCGGGTCGCCCCGACCATTAAAGTGTCAAAAATCACCCCTTACGGGGTGTTTTTTTGTGTTACATTCCTGGAATGCGATATGCGCTCGGATCTGGATAGAGTTGATCCTGCATTGCTGGGTTTTGGCCGAGGTAATTTGAGTTTGCCTCCGTGTTGGCGGTTGCTACTTCGCCCGCCGGCTGGATTACGCCCGGCATCACGGGAGCGGCAACCGGCTCAGCAGTAATACCCGGTGAAGGCATAGGTCCATTAATTGGCGTATCAAGTGGAACTGATTGTACTACTGGATTGGTAGCCTGCAAATTCTGAGCGAAAGCCTGAGCGGATCGAGGAGCCGTCTCTGGCGTAACCGCCTGATTGAGGCTTGGATCAAATGGCTGTGGCGGCGGTGGCAAGACAGTATTGGCATCTGGCATCGGCAACGGATTATCGACATACTCCGCAGTGCTTACCATTGACTCCGGCGTAGAGACTGGGGTCTCTTCAGGTGCGGCCGGAGCAGCATAGACTGGCTCTTCGCCAAGAGTAGGACCATCCGGCACGGTTGGATAAGCCGAGAAATCAACAGGCTGTACATCTACCAGCACGCCATTATCGGCGATTTGGGCTGGCGCCACGGGCTGTGCGCCCAATTCAGCATTCATCATCGCAGCGTAGTCCTTAGGAATAGCTGGTGGCTGGATTGCAGCTTCGCTTGGTGGCGTTAGGTTCTTTTTACCCTCATTAATGGCAGCATTCTTTAGCTCTTCCATTAATGGCCCCTCCGCAGTCGGCGCAGTAGGCGCGGACACGATTGCATCCAATTGCGACATGGCGTCTGCTTGTTTGGCAGCCGCAGGGCTTAAGTCAACCGGCGTCGGAGCTACCGGCGCTTCTGCTGGCGCTGGTGCCGGAGCTGGTTCTGGAGCTGGTTCTGGGGCGGGAGCCGCGACTTCGACCGGAGCTGGAGCTGGTTCGAGTTCTGGTTCAGGCTCAAAATCTACGGCACCATGTTGAATTTCAAGTGCGGTCGGATCGACCGGTTCTGGTTCAGGCTCTGGCGCTGGTTCTGGGGCGAGTTCAGGCTCCGGAACAACAATCTGCTCTTTCGGCTCCTCGGCCGT
>CAMHIH010000043.1 GCA_946185175.1 uncultured Candidatus Saccharibacteria bacterium | reverse complement strand
CGGCGCCTACTATTACGGCTGGTGGCGAGGATACGGCTGGCATCATCCGCGCACCTGGTGCGGTGGCTGGCTTGGCCTTTTCCCGATGGGAAGTCGTACAAAAGACGTCAAAAAGCAAACCGGCGACACCACCGAGCAGAGTTTCAGTCAAAAGCTGACCTCTGGGCTTATCGTAGACATGGCACCACAAAAGAAAAGTCTATTCGAAAGAATAGCCGACTGGTGGGATTCACTCTAATCGGTCGGGGCCGTCCATCAGGGCGGCCCATTTATTTTTGTCTAAAAAATGTTATAATATGTGAATCTGGGGGCGCACATTACGGTATTGGAGGTGATATCCGTGTCAGATCTTCACAAACGCGTAATATCGGGGATTGCAATGGGCCTTATCGCACTTGCCGCATTTATCTTTTGGGATGGTCTTCCGTTCAAGATAATCTATGGCTTAGTCGCCTTGCTGGCACTTGCAGAACTTCTGGCGAACTACCATATCGTCAGGCTCTATACAAAATCCACCTTTTACGTGATACTTGAATGCCTCATGACGATATTTGGCGCATATGTCATATGCTTCCATTTTTCGCGCGCGGCCATTATCGCGACCATCGTCATCGCATTCACCAATGATATTGGCGCATATTTTGTCGGGAAATTTCTTCACGGCAAATGTTTCAAAAGTCGCCCCTTTCCGACCACTTCACCCAATAAATCCTGGGAAGGTCTGATTGGTGGCGCAATCTTCGGCATCATTGGCTGCGTCATTTGCTTATACCTTGATTTAATACCGACACACAATACAGTCTTCTGGTCCATCTTAGCATTGACCGGCTGGCTCGTTGCTGTCGTCGGCGACTGGCTCGAAAGCAAGACCAAGCGCAAGCTTGGCATCAAAGACTCTGGCGATATTCTGCGCGAGATGCCCATTCTGCGCATCGCAGAAAAAATTACCGAAGGGCATGGCGGTTTTCTTGACCGTATCGACTCGCTCAACGCTGTCGCCATCTTTATATTTATTCTGTTACAGATGTTCTAGGCACCCCCAGCTACCAAAAGGCCCCCACAAGGGGCCTTTTAAATTGGCATAAAAAATGGTGGTTCCGACTGGACTTGAACCAGTGACACGCGGCTCTTCAGGCCGCTGCTCTACCAACTGAGCTACAGAACCATCTGACATTATAGTACCACATCTCAGACTCAACCGCAAATACTCTGATATAATAAAAACATGAAAAAAATTAATACGTCGCCACTTTCTGGCATGCAAGAACTTCTACCAACCGAGCAGGCAGTTTTTGACCAGCTCAAACAAAACATCAGCGACGTATACCATCATTACGGCTTCTTAAATATCGAAACACCTATCATTGAGCGCACCGAGGTCCTTCTCGCCAAGGCCGGCGGCGACACCGAAAAGCAAATCTACATGGTCAGCAAGACCGCCGAAAGCGCCGATTCCGCTGACCAAGCTCTCCGTTTCGACCACACCGTGCCGCTCGCACGCTACGTGGTTGAGCATAGCAACGATTTGGCATTTCCATTCCAGGTCACCCAAATTAATCGCAACTTCCGCGGCGAACGCGCTCAGCGCGGCCGCTTCCGCGAATTCTATCAGTGCGATGCCGACATTATCGGTCGCGAAAAACTCCCCATCGCCTATGACGCCAAGGTTATCGCCTGTATTTATGACGCGCTCAAAACCTTCAATTTACCAAAGATGATTATCCGCATCAGCAACCGCAAGGTTCTTGCCGGCTTTTTACAGGCGCTCAATCTCACCGACAAAGCCGAGATTATTTCTAGTGTCATCGATCACGCCGAAAAAGTCTCCGAAGAGCAGAGCAGATCAGCCCTCAAGGAAGCTGGCCTCACCGAGGAACAAGTTCAAAAAGTTTGTAACTTCATGTTTACAAAAGGCAGTTATGACGAAATCGTCGAAAAGCTTACTGTGATCCTGGGCGATCTCTCTCCAGTCCAAGCCGGCCTCGACGAACTCAAGCAAGTCACCGACATTCTCGAAACCAAGAAAACCGGCAATTTTATCATCGACTTCATGATTATTCGCGGCCTCGATTATTATACTGGCACTGTTTTCGAAACCATGCTCGAAGATTACCGCGAAATTGGCTCCATCGCTTCTGGTGGTCGCTATGAAAACCTTTGCGGCAACTTTACTGAACAAAGTTTTCCTGGCGTAGGTGGTTCCATTGGCCTCACGCGACTCTTCTTCGTTTTGCGCGAATATGGATTAGTTAATATGGCAACCAACCAGCCAATCGATTACGTTATTTTCCCAATTTCCACCAACGAATTCGAAGCGTCATTTGAGCTAGCCGACAAATTACGCAGTCAAGGCAAAACCGTAGATGTTGATTTAAGCGATCGTCGCCTCGGTGACAAATTCAGCCGCGCCGGCAAAATCGCCGACTACGCTATCGTTATCGGCAACGACGAAGTCTTGAGCCAAAAATATCAAGCCAAGAATCTCAAAACAGGAGAGACAATAGAACTAGTATGAACATCAAACAAAAGTTAATGCTATTTCATATCATCCTTTTTGCCTGTACGGCTTTTTTCTCATTAAATGCCGGGCTAAATGTCTATTTAATTGCCAACAATCAGCCAGTTGGCATCAATTACGAATATCTGCCTATTTGCACAGAAAATGCCAAGGAAAAGTGTCTTTTACTCGATAAAGGCCTCTTCGAATACGAACAACAAGTATATCATGCTGGCAACATCGCGACTGTAATCTTTTGTCTTATCACAATCGCAACTGCAGTCGCTTTAATCCTAGTTTCCGCTAGCCACCAACATTCGCTCGAAAATCGCGCCGCACGCGCTAAAAATAAGTCGGCAATCATCCTGACCACAATTATGGCTGTCACTGATATTGTAACGATTGAGCTAATTATCAACCTCTTGCCTTTTCTATAATTAATCTCGCTTATGCTATAATATAAGCATTATGCAAGATTCTTACGAAAACCCAACGCCGACCCCACCAGAGGCCTCGGCAGGTGGCGACACGCCACCAGTAGAACCAACCATCAAAACTACACCGGAGCCAGCCACTGAGTCGGCCGCCGCGCCAGATTTGGGTACAACCCCTGCGTCGACCCCAGTCGAAGCTACCGAGACAGCACTAACCGCTGATGCGCCAACAAGCGATCCAACTCCAGCCACCGACTCCGCGCCAGCGAGTGATCCAGCTCCAGCTACTGATGCTACGACGAGCAGCAATCCATTTTTAAGTTCAACCGATCCAACTCCGGCCGCCGCGCCAGTCACACCTAGCGCCAGCGCACCAATCACGCCAGCACCAGGCGAGAAAAAGTCGAATAAAGGCATCGTTCTCGGCGTCGTAATTGGCGTCATCGTCTTGGCCATAATCGGCATCTGTGTATTTTTATTCCTAAATAACAATAGCAAGAAGTCTGACGACAATGTTTCCAACAATGGCGCCAGCCAAGAGGAAAAGTCCGAGAAGAAAGAAGAGAAGAAAGAAGAAAAAGAAAAGGAAGAACCGAAAACTAGCGCAAAATCCATCGAAGTAGGATACGCTGGCAAGAGCTTCACGGTCACCGATAGCTTCGCCGACACTATTAAAAACGCCGCCAAGAGTTTTGATATTTACTACGAAGACGAACGCATTGATCTCGTTAAGATTGAGGATATCGACGAATATCTTAAAGGCGTAACGCCAAGCACCACTTCGGTACATGTTTATATTGCTAATGAAGAAGGGGACGACGTTATTGAGATCGTCGGCATCGCAGACTACAACGATTACGGCAAAGAATCCGTCGCCTATTCCGACCTAACTATTCGCGAAATTTGGCTAGCAGCCTACGACTCCGAATCATATACCCTGGGCAATGTTTCGCTCACGCTAAACAAAACAACCGTCGACGACATCAAGAAGGCATTCGGCGAAAAGTTCGATTATAGCGAAGATACCAATGTATATAGCTACAAAGATTGGAATCGCTTCGATATTGATTTCTTTATCAACGACAACGAAGACACGCTTAATTTCGTAACATTCGAACCAACCTTCGAATAAAAAATCAGACCGCCCCCAAGGGCGGTCTTTTTGTGTAAAAAAATTCACAATGGCGTCATTGGCGCAATGTTGCGTTTTTGATTCTCGTCCGTCAATTGATGATCGATATCATTGAATTGATCTAGCCGCTCATCAATTATCGACTGCTCAGCCAACTCGGTAGACGTCCCGTGCCCCATCAAGAAGCTAATCATTCTCTCCTCGTAGTCGCCAAATTCTTTCATGTCGTCACCCCCATATTTTTGCAAATGTTCACTTTTCCAGCCCCACGATATTACCGAAAAATATTAAAAAATACAACACACCTAAATACTTTCCGATGCTAAACTGGATATAAGAGGAGGTATTTGTGGCACAACTTTATTTCAGGTACGGTGCAATGGGCTGCGGTAAAACAATGCAACTATTACAAGTTGCATTTAATTATGAGGAGCGCGGCCAACGCGTTTGCGTCATAAAGCCAGCAACCGACACCAAAAACGGCAGCAAATTACTCACCAGAATTGGCCCAGAACGCCAAACCGATTTTTGCTTTGATCGTCGCACAAATCTTTTTAGCCGCATCAAAAAAGATTTCACCAACGTAAATTGCATATTGGTCGACGAAGCGCAATTTCTTACTCCAAAACAAGCCGACCAACTCATGCAAGTCGTCGTCGAACTAGATATCCCCGTAATTTGCTACGGCCTACGCCTGAACTTTCGCCGCAAAGACGGCGGCTTTGAGGGTGCCACACGCTTATTACAAATTGCACATAAGCTAGAAGAACTCAAAACCATCTGCGATTGCGGACATAAGGCCACACTTAATACGCGCTGGCTAGACGGCAAATTGGTTACCGACGGGCCAGACGTTTTAATTGACGGCACTAGTAAAATCGAATATCGCGCACTTTGCGAAAAATGTTACGCCAAATATAAGGAGCAAAAATAATGTACATCGTCATAGAGGGACAAGACGCCACCGGCAAATCAACTCAAGTAGAATTGCTCGCCGACTACTGCCGTAGCCAAGGCAAAGAAGTCATTACTATGCATGAGCCAGACGGCGAACTCGCATCAACACACGAGCTACGTCGTCTCATCAAAGACAAAGATTTTGACCTCGAGCCAATGTCGCACGTTTTACTATTTTCGGCCGCCCGTCAGGAGCTCTGGCGCAAGCTAGCTGAACCAGTTCTCAAACGCAATGGCTTTGTAATTTCAGCTCGCAACTGGTGGTCAACGCTCGCCTATCAAGGCTACGGCCAAGGCATCTCGCGCACCAAAATCGTTCGCATCACCAAAGACACTCTTCCAGATAAATACGTCAAGCCGGACAAGGCCATTATTCTTGTTCTTCCGGAATCTGTCCGCCAAGAACGCCAAGGCAAACGTTTATACGACTCCAATAAAGACACCTTTGAATCTAAGCCAGAGGAATTTCAACACCGCGTCGATAACGCCTATCTCAAAATCGCCAAAGAGTACAATATTCCGCTCTTGGACACTTCTGGCAATATTGACGAAACGCAACAACAAATCCGAAAAATATTAGGAATTTAATGCATGCACGAATCTTGGAAGCCAGTTTTGCAAAACGAATTTCGACAAGCATATTTTCAAGAGTTATCAACTTTTCTTCACGCAGCGTACGAACAAAAGACGATTTATCCGCCCAAGCAGCAAGTCTTTTCGGCGTTCACGACTGACCTGAATGATATTAAAGTCGTTATTATTGGCCAGGATCCTTATCATGGCCCGCGTCAGGCCAACGGACTCGCTTTCTCCGTTCATCGTGGCGTACAAATTCCGCCATCATTACAGAACATCTTCAAAGAGATCCATGACGACATCGGCGCGCCCATTCCAGACAATGGCGATCTAACGCGCTGGGCAGAGCAAGGCGTAATGCTACTCAATAATACATTAACCGTCGAAGCACATCTTGCCGGCAGTCATCGCGGCAAAGGCTG
>CAMHIH010000042.1 GCA_946185175.1 uncultured Candidatus Saccharibacteria bacterium | reverse complement strand
TGTTTATAAGTGCGAATACGGCAATCATTGGCATTTGGCCAATAAAAAATAGCCGGGGGGCTACTTTTTATTTTTTCTTGCTATCAGCTTTCTTGGTAGTGGTTTTCTTGGTGGCTTTCTTTGCAGCCTTTGGCTTTTCGCTGTTGGTTTTAACCTTTTTGGCGTGAGGCTTATTGATCTCGACCAACTTATCCATTGTGGCATTAATGCGCATTTGATTGCGAATACCGTTAATAACCTCTGGATTTTCGAGTTGTTTTACTGCGTTTTCGTCTTTCTTGTAGACGTGGCGCATTTCGGCAACCTGTTGCTCCACCTCAGCATCACTCACTTCGATCTCGAGTTCTTCGGAAAGTTTTTGAACAATAATACTGCTAATTACGCGACGTTCAGCAGCTTGACGTACCTCGGCAGTATAATCCGCTTCTTGCTGGTTGTGCTGTTTTAAGTAATCTTCGAGCGTCATGCCACGAGCCTGTAAATTGCGCATCATATCTTCCTTGATGTGCTCGGTCTGCTCATCCACTAGACCACTTGGGGCTTCCGTCTTGGAACCATCGACGAGCTCGTTCAAAAGATCATCTTTGTAACGATTCTCGGCTTCGCGGTTAGACTGCGCTTCGACATTCTGCTTAATGTCGGCACGTAATTCTTTGAGCGTGGCGAATCCGCCAGTCTTTTTTGCCAATTCGTCGTCGATTGCTGGCTTTACGACCTCATTAACTTGCTTCATGAGGATTTCGAAAACGACAGGTTTTCCGGCTAGATCTTCAACGCCGTAATTCTTTGGGAAAGTAATATCGATATTAAACTTGTCCCCCGAGCCATGCCCCACTAATGCTTCTTCGAAGCCAGGAATAAACTGGCCAGAGCCGAGCACTAGCTTATAGTCTTTTGCGGTACCACCATCGAACGCGACGCCATCTTTGAGACCCTTGAAGTCGATAATGACCTCATCACCCTTCTTCGCCTCGCGTTTGACAACCTTTGTTTCGGCCATATTTTCGGCAATACGGTTTAAAACATCATCCACATCAACCTCAGTGATAACCGGTTCGGTGATGCTAGACTTGAGGTTCTTATAGTCGGCAAGCTTCACTTCGGGCATGATGTCTGCCTTGATGTGCACCTCGGCCGATTCGCCAGGAATATATTTGACAACCTCAACATGCGGAATAGAGATTGGGTTTACCTTTGCGTCGGAAAAGACTTTTGGAATTGCGCGACGGACGAGAATGTCGAGCATCATATTGGCGAGCTCGTTCGGGTCGACATGCTGCTCAACAACATTAGCTGGCGCTTTGCCGTTGCGGAAGCCAGGAATTTTAACATTGCGAGCGAGACGTTCGAGCGCCTGCAAACGAGCTGGTTCGAAATCATCTTGGTCAAAAGCCACAGTGAATTCGACTGAAGTATTATTCTTGTTACTGCTGCTTATCATGCTAAAAATTATAGCATTAAACAGATAGCATATAAAGCGAAAGCACTAATCTTTTGAAGATACGCCTTTGTTATAGCTGGTGCGGAAGTGCTTCAGTATAACTTTGGCATCGGCTTCGTGTTTTAATCCCGGATTCAAGATTTCCGCGGGGTCAAAGATTTTTTTGATTTCCGCCTCTAGCGCTAATTGCTTTGCGTCGCGCTTAGTATTCGAGAACATCGCCATTAACCGACCGCTCGATGCATTGCCACACGGCGATGCGCCTAGTTGGTCAAGGAAATCAATATAGATGCGGAACATCTTAATTAGCTTACGTCGATCATTAGACTCATTAAGATTGAAGGCTGGCCGCATTGTAAAAAGCTGGTGGTCAAGATTCCCGTAAAGGGCTAAAGGCATATTGAGTGCTTTGGCAAATTTATTGACCCCCTCAAGATATTCCTTCATTTTTTCGGAAGGCACATAAACATCGTCGAAGAGTGGCAAGTGCTGCGTATTGCCAGTGTCATTCAAATATGCAGACAGTTTTTCATTTAATGTAACAAACTCCGCGATATTCTTATCGTCGGATTTGATTAGTTTTAGGCCGTCCGGCAGTTTTTTGGCCAACTTATGGACTTTCTTGCGACGAAGTCGCTTCGAATCATCCTTCGCCTGCGCAACAACTAAAAATCCATCGTCGGAAGCGCTACGGAAGAAACTCGTATCTTTGCCAGTCGATTCCTTTGCATTAAAAATCTCCGTGTCGTAAAACACAACATCGCTGAATTTTAACTCATGCATTAATCCTGCTACTTCAATGAACTTTGAATTGTTCGGACACAACACAGCCACATAATTTGGCTCATCATAGATCGCCTCGCAGCGTAGAATAACTTCAGATATTATGCCCAAAGTACCTTCTGAGCCACAAACCAAGTCCGCCAAATTAAAGCTTTTTTCGCTGGCTTTTGCCAGGTTATATAGGCCTCGATGATCAGTGTTCTGTTCTACGCCTTTCTTTGCTTTGATTAGTGGCGCCAACTTACGATATATTTCTTTCTCGGTCGCCTTTAGTTTGCGACTATTGAAACCCTTAGTCGGGTTCAGTTTTTGCGACTCAATAATCGTGCCGTCATATAGCACAAACTCAAGTTGCTCAATCATATCGGAAATGTCGAGTGGTTTCGCGTTTAGCGAACCGCGCGCGCCACGCGCAATAATACCGCCAATAGTTTCGCTCGGATCTGCTTGTATTGGTAAATCGAGGCCGTGGCTGCGCAATGCCTCACGCACATCATGATAGCTTGCGCCGCATTGCACCCTGGCAAGTCGTTGCCTTACATCGATTTCTAGGATGCGGTTTAGTTTTTCGGTCGAAACAAGTAAACCATTACCAATAGCAGAGCCGGTCTTGCTGTTTGCGGCGCCCCGGACAGTCACGGGAAGTGAAATATTCTTTTTGGTCAATTGAAAGCTAAAGCGTAGAAGCCGACAAAGATCCTGCGTATTGGCTGGAATAGCAACAATGCGCGGATGATATTTAAGAATCGAGCGGTCAGTCGCATATTTCTCCAAAATACTTGGCGCACTATATGCAACGCCATCGATATATCTGTTTAAATATGCTGCTATGCGATTCATTTTCCACCCATTTCTAGATAAATTTTAGCACAATTACTGCATATTTTAAACATGAGCAGATTGCGATAAAAATGCCCCTCAGAGAGGGGCTGCTGGCTATATTAGATAAACCAGCTCGTAGAGTCGCCGAGTTCGATGTGATAGACGCTGTTCTGCGTGACAACATCGAAGGCGGGCGTATCTCCATTGGACGCAACGCGCCGAATCTCCTTGACGAACGAAGTCGCAATGTCCTCGTTCGGGAACTTGGGATGGTCGGTCACATGTCCAATGATACGGAATGGAATTGTGGAAACAAAGGTTTCCTTGCCGAATGAATCACGGATAAAGGCGCGCAAATCGGCCGTCAGCGACGACTGGTTTTCGAGATCCACGTCGTCACCCCTAAGCCACCCAGGATACCAATGCGTAAGGTACATGCCGTCTCGATTCATAGTAACCCTCCTTTTTATATTTTCCCGTTCGGGAAGTGTGTGGGTTGAATCTGTCCAACTCTTTAATTATACCATATTTTGCTTAGAAATGCAATGATGCTTGTATTTTTGTGGTTTTCAAGATAAAATGATGGAGTAATTTAACATGCGCGAGTGGTGAAATTGGTATACACGTATGCCTTAGGAGCATATGCCTTACGGCGTGCTGGTTCAAGTCCAGTCTCGCGCACCATACCCAGAAAAGAAACACCGCAAGGTGTTTATTTTCTTGCATTCTTTATCTGTAAATTACCTAAAAATTGATACGCTTATGTTTTACTTGACAAAAATAGGCATATGTGCTATAATGAACATAGTCACCTATTGGAGGTGAAGGAGGAAAATTAACAATGTTACGCAAGAACACAATCGCATTCTTCAACTTCGTCATCGACATGATCTCCACTTTAATCGATCAGTGTCTCAACAGAAGCAGAGAAAACGGCGCTTCGGATGAGGACTACGGCATTACATACCGCCCATACGGAATTGATAAAGAGCTCGCAAAGCCCTCGGATCTCGACGATTATTCCTTCAACGAGATTCGCGACAACTCCGTCAGCCACACCACCCTCGTAAGAGAAAAACGAGCTCGAAAAGTAGACGATGAGATGAGTGCATCGGTTGCGGTAATAGCTCGCTCAATGCACAGAGAAATGAGTCTTATGGACGAAATGAATGCCCACGAAGAGCTCATGTCGCGCAAAGAAAGCGAAGATACATTCTTCAATCACCACTACATCTCGCCGAAGATTATCGACTCAAAAATCATAACGCGTAACATTAACGCACTTTACATCGGCAAAAAGCCGATGATAAACCGCCCAGTTGCGCGCACAAGACTCCGCCAGAGGGCGGTTTTTTCATTGCGCGATGCTATGCGCAGATCGCTCTATGGTGCACCATACAAAGACGGCAGTATGGAGACATAGTGGCGTGAAGAAAGCCCCCCGATTTCTCGGGGGTTTTCTTTATGTTTGCACCAATTTTGTTTTAATGAGTCGTTCTGGAGCGCCAAGAATCAGAGATTTACTGGTGATGACCTGGGCGGCTCATTTTTTGATGCACCAATTTTGCCCGACGAACGGTCAGGCGACCGACACATGCTAACAGAGGTAAAATATGGTTTAGGCTAATAAGATTTGCGGGTTTTATTAGTGTTGTAATATTTACAACGATATGCGAACAGAATAACATTAACACTATTTTCTGTCAGGCGCAACTACAATGCCATAAGTATTTGAAATGTATAGAATTGTTGTTTTCCACAGGTCTGATACACTACTCTTAGGACATAGTTATATGTCTGGGTATCAGAGGTGGGCAGCGAATCTAGGTGCGCTTTTTCACCTCAAACATAAAAAGAACAATTCGTTCTTCTTTAATAACGAAAAAGGTGGAAAAGTTGAAGTACAGATAAGCTGTATTTAAAAACTCATTTTTCGTTGTTAATGAAGAGCGAGTTTTTTATTTACGCACCTATAGCTGTTCATAATACTAAACGTAAGGAAAGGAGGTCTAACTTGGCTTTGAACTATACAAAAAGCGCGTTCGTCAATCACCGCTAAATGAAACACGAACGCGCAAAACTCATACCCTCGCTTTTTGCTTGCTTGAGTATGTGCCCATATTACAACAAAAGCATTATAACAGGCAAGCATCAGCGAAATTCCAATATTAAACTTAAGGAGATTTCAATAATGAAATCGAAAACTAAAAAGATTCTTGCCGATGACGGTTTCAATCCAGAGTTGGTTCTCGGTGCACGCTTCGAAGGTGTGCTAAGATTCCCATGCATAGAAGCACACCGAGGCATAATTGTGCCGGATTCTCTCATCCCCTTTACTAAAATCGAGAAACACGGCAACAGGAAGGCTTTTGTAGCCGAGTATGAACACGATTGTTTCTTTGGGACGTTGGTTAGGGATCCGCAAGGCTCCATCGATGCAATAAAAACCTGTGGCGGCTTTATAGCTACTGACAATTCTGTGTACCTAAACGCCCCTCTGGCTGTCCAAATCGCCAATATCTACCGCAGTCGCGCGATAGGGTACTTTATGCAATCTCATGGCATATACACAATTGGCAACTTCCGCGGCGGTAGCGAAGAATTATATACGGACAAGATTTTTAAAATCCCGCCCGTAGTTGATGGACTACCGCGCAATTCTATTATCGCCATAAGCCCATACGGTTGCGTCAAGCACTACGACGAGCGCAAGCATTTTGAGGCGAGCCTGTACGTTATGCTCGACTACCTACATCCAAAAGTAGTCCTAACTTATAGCCATGGCGCAGACAAAATCCTAAAGACACTCCGACATAAAACTCAGTTCGTTGTTTATAACGACTGGATTTCAATCATGCACGGAAAGGAGGCGCATGGGATCTGGTTATAGCAACTTATATCCATCACTCCATAACGGCGCAGGCATCAATGGCATCAATTACAATACTGCCGGTTCAAGCGAAGTCGGTACGGTAATTACAATCAAGCCACTTAAGCCGGGGCAGAAAGTGCCCAATACTTCCGAACCGAATTCAGTCGCCCAGAAGAAAGATGGAGACAAGCTTATAACTGAGCGGTATTATAATGAGAAAGGAGAGCCATATCTTGACATAGATTACACAAATCATGGCAACCCGAAAGCTCATCCTATAGTACCCCATAAGCACAATATC
>CAMHIH010000041.1 GCA_946185175.1 uncultured Candidatus Saccharibacteria bacterium | reverse complement strand
AGGCGTAATGCTACTCAATAATACATTAACCGTCGAAGCACATCTTGCCGGCAGCCATCGCGGCAAGGGTTGGGAAACTTTTACCGAGCACATTATTAAATACCTCAACGAAAATCGCCCCCACTTAGTTTTTATCCTCTGGGGCAGAGATGCGCGCTCCAAAAAGAGTATGATCGACCAATCGAAGCATTTCATTATTGAGTCTGCGCATCCTTCGCCACTTTCGGCATATCATGGCTTTTTCGGCTCTAAGCCATTCAGTAAATGCAATCAAAAACTCGCCGAATGGGGCATGGATCCAATTAATTGGTAAACATAAGCTAAAATAGGTAAAATATAACCATGGATACCGAAGAGCTAATTACAATTGCGCAAAAAGCCGGTCTCACACAAAGTCAGTCAAAAGTCTACGTCTCACTAATTAAAGAAGACGAGCTTACGCCAACGCAAATGGCGGAATTTTCTGGCGAATCGCGCGAAAACTGCTACAGCATTGCAAAACGTCTCGTCGAGCTGAATCTTGCTGAAAAAACCAATAACCGCAAATTAACATACCGCGCGCTTAACCCAAGTGCGCTGTTGACGCTCGCAGAACAACGCCGTCGCATCATCCAACGCAACGAAGCCTACGTAAAACAAAACCTCGACTCAATTATGCAATTATTCTACGCCAATAGCGAGATGCCTGGCGCACACACCATTGATGGCATAGAGGGGATCATGGAAGTATACAACGATATGCTTCACACTAAAGACGATATTTATTTGCTACGGACTGATTTCGATAAAAAACTCGGCACAGCCGAAGAGGGCTTTCTACGACGTTTTCGCACAAAACGGGCCGAAAACGGCATCACGACTTACGCGCTAACGCCAGACTATCCAGAAGCTCGCGAATACGCCAAAGACGGCACCGACGAAGCAATGAAATTCAATCGGGTCTTTATGCCAGTTGATGCCTACAGTGGCAAAGTCGAGATCGACGTTTATGGTAATAAAGTTGCCTTTATTGCTTTCGGCGAGACCGAGATGGCCACCGTCATATCAAGCCCGGCAATCTCTGACGCGATGCGCCAAATTCTTAAAATCATGCGTGATTTTTATAGCCAAAACTACCCACAAGCCTAATTTTTGTCTATTTTTCAAAAATATACTTGACTATTAAGCAAATCTGTGCTAATATATAATTATTGAGTTAACCAATACGCAGATGCATCGCTACCAAGCGATGCATTTCCGTTTTTTGGACTTTTTTCACCAAATATCCCAAAAGTTTTCCACAGGGCATTTTTGAACTTTTCCACAGGGTAATTTTGGTTTTCCACGCTATTTCGCCGAAAATAATCTACTATTTCAAGACTACCATTAGCGTCATGGCTCATCTATAATGAAAGTACGACATCACACTTCGGTCACTGATTGTCGGAGTATATGCAAGTCGTTCGTATTTCGTCATTGTACGGGCGGCACCGAGCCGAAAACCATGGCTCACATAAATGACTCCAAAAATCTAATCATTTAAGGAGTAATTTATGAAAAATATTAACAATCAAGTCCAAACCGGCGAAAAAGTGGAGGTAATGGCACTGTTCAACTACAGTCAAGTTCCATGCCAACCACTCTATTTTCGCAAAAGGGGAGAGGAAGAGGTCGAAATCACGGAGACCATCAGCGAACGCATTAAGTTCGTTGGCAATTCCGCCAAGCACATCTTCCAATGCATGGTCGGCAAGCTGACTTATCAGCTCGAGTTCGACGCAACATCCCTAGCCTGGACTCTTTACGAGAACTAGGCTAAGGCCTCTCTCGTGGACGCTTGCCACTACGGCGAGCGTCTTTTTTGTGCATGAAGAATAGCAATAGAACCAAAATCGCAACGCCAGCAATCACTAAACAATCGCCATCCGACAATAGTATACCGGTTGCCACCGGCCCCACATTATATCCAGGATCAGTATCACCATTCGGCTTCTCGAAATCCCCCATATCAAAGCCAATCGTTTCATCGACTCCAATCTCGCTCGATGGCATCGAAGACGATTCGCCAATATTGTATTCTTCGTCCATATACGCAAAAGACAACAATTCGTCATCGCTGTATTTTAGCTCACCAATTCGTACTCTATCACCAACCTCTGCGTAACCCAAATCAAAACCATTCAAACGCACCAGAATATACTGCGCCCCATCCGGAACATTATTAATCGATAAATAGCTAATATTGGCCTTATCTTTAACGACGGCCACATCTGGCGCCGGCAGTACATTGTTCGTTGGCGGACCAATCCAGACATTAGCTCTAGCAATTGCCGATGCCCCAGATACGTCCGTAACTCGCACCTGAATTTCGCTATTCTTCGAAAAGCTATACTCCAACGAAGAGCTACCAGTAATCCAACCCGCACCAAGATTCCACTCATAACTCACAATCTCGCTTCCCAAACTAAAACTACTACCTGCATCAAACTTCACACTTTCTTCCGCGGCTACATAATAATCCGTCATCGGCAAAATAGCATAGACGGTCGCCGAGTCGCTCGCCAAACTAATATTACGTCTCGCCAATGTTTTTTGCGGCAAACGTAACGCTATAATTTCGCCCATTCAGGCGATGCCAATATCTGCGTAAGTATAGTGCCCATTTGTTCGGAGTGGATTTTTGGAACTGCCGCAAATGTAGTCATCTTTTGCGCACCAGAGGCCATATTTACCGCGCAGCTCACCATATTGATACGGATTACGCTCCTTTAAAATGCCATTATCAGTCTGGCAAGTTGGTACATAGACGCGGTACTCCGATAAATTCCGACCCCGACAAGCGTCCGGCCATAGACCTTTTCCCTCCGGCAAGCTCAGTTGCGGATCGCCAAACAATCCAATATATACCACGTCATTCGCGACGAAACTCTTTGCCGCTTCGGCGACCACCATTGCGCCTTGCGAATATCCGGCCAATACCCATTTCGTTTGCGAACACTGCGCCATTACGTCAGAATAATAATTTCGTAGTAAACGAACGCCGTCATTTACGCTAGCGCCGAATTCGTAATATTTGCCCGCCGAAATATAGGCGCCAAACATCGTCTGAAAATTCGCCACCGAAACCGCTCGATAGCGTAAATCAATCGTGCGATAACTATAACCCCGCCGCACAGCAACGGCACGCATTCGCTGATTAAACTCTTTTCATTCCGCGCCCTCATTTACGGCCTGGCCCGAGCCACGCGCAAACACAAATTCGATATCGACACAATCATGCACCGTAATCGGGCTACTTTCGGTCGACGCAAAGGCCGACGGCGCAACGCATAAAACGAGTAAAACCATAATTCACCACTTTTTCATACAACGAGTTTATCGGACCATCGCTAGCTATTAAAAGCATAAGCACAAAGTTTTTCGTATTGTTCTCACCACTACAAACATACCATCTAAAATGCTAAAATATCCCTATGGCAGACCTCATTGAAGTCAAAAATTTCAAAATCTCTTTTACCGGCAAAACCGTTATTAAAAACCTGTCTTTTTCGATCAAAAAAGGCGAAATCTTCGGCCTTCTCGGTAGCAACGGCTGCGGCAAGACTACAACAATTCGCACATTGTTAGGTCTTTATCGCGCCGACAGTGGCAAGCTTCTTATCGACGGCAAACCATTCGACCAAAGTTCCGATATAAAGGTTGGCTACCTTCCAGAAGAGCGTGGCCTCTACAAAAAAGAGTCCGTCATTGACACTATGACCTATTTCGCGCGGCTACGTGGCGTTAAAAATCCAAAAGCCTGGAGCCTAGCCTATCTCGAACGCGTTGGACTCACTGATCACGCCAAAACCAAAATCGAAAAACTTTCGCAGGGTATGCAGCAAAAAGTCCAGCTTGGCATTACAATTATGGGCGATCCAGACATCCTCATCCTAGACGAACCCACCAAGGGCTTCGACCCAGTCAACCGGCGCCTCCTCATGGACATCATCGAAGAATTACACGCCAAAGGCTGCACGATCATCTTAATCACTCATTACATGGACGAAGTTGAACGCTTCTGCGATCGCATTCTACTACTCAAGGACGGCACCGCTAAAGCCTATGGCACCCTGAACGAAGTCCGCAACAAGTTCCATCGCCGCTCCATCGATCAAATTTTCGTCGATATTTACGGCGCAAAGGAGGATAACTAAATGAAGACTTTCCAGGTAGTACGCTTTGAGCTGGTACGTAATCTCAAAAAGCCCAGTTTTTGGTTAGCAGCTTTTATGGTGCCAATTATCTTGGTGGCCTATGTAATGATTGTGGCTTTTACGAGCTACAACGCTGGCGAAGATCTTACATCCGGATCTGATACTACGACGCTACGGCTTGGCCTCTGTGATGAGGCTGAATATGTCAGGCAATATAGCTTCATTAATGCCAACGAAGAAGAGCAGAAGGTCGAAAAAATCGCCACACGCGATGATGGTCTCAACGCCATCGAAAACGACCAGCTCGACGTCTTCTACTACGTCGCCGAAAATTTCGCCGAACAACCAACCGTAGAAATCCACGTCAAAAACGGCGAAGCCGGCCTATT
The DNA here is from genome assembly GCA_946185175.1 of uncultured Candidatus Saccharibacteria bacterium. Classification (GTDB taxonomy): domain Bacteria; phylum Patescibacteriota; class Saccharimonadia; order Saccharimonadales; family Saccharimonadaceae; genus UBA2834. The sequence continues at coordinate 1,730 of CAMHIH010000041.1, read as the reverse complement.
CGATAATTACTCAACACCAATCACCGTATTATTGACAGCCGAGGCACAAAGTAGAGTAGAGCCAATCAACTACGTTATCATCGCTGGCTCAATTAACTTTGAGACCACCAACTACGATCAAGATGATAATCATGTTGTTGACATGAATGAAACGGTCTCGCGCATGATAGCCCCAATCGCTGCCATTGTTCTGTTTTATATTATTCTCGTCTTACTCGGCAATCGCCTCACTGTCGCAATGACCGAAGAAAAAGAAAACCGCATTAGTGAATTGTTGCTCACTAGCATTAAGCCAATCAATCTCATTATTGGCAAAACAATTTCTTTGATGATTCTTGGCATTATTCAAATCGCCGTCATCCTCATTCCGGCATTCGTAGTCTACCGCATCGCCGACAACTACAATCTATTACCAGACCTTGAAATTACACTCGATGCTGCAAGCGTCACCATCAGCTTAGCTTTATTGCTATGCTCATATTTCATGTTCACAGCCTTTAGTATGCTAGTCGGTACTATCTCATCAACCGCACGCGACGCCAATTCCTACGCTAGCGTCTTAATGATCCTCACAATTCTGCCAATCATCTTCTTAAATGCATTCAGCGCAGAAACGCCAACCACGCTCGGCTACGTATTGACGTACTTCCCGCCGTCAGCTCCAATCGCCTTGATGTTGCGCAATATTTTCGGCAACTTAGCGACATGGGAAATGATAGTCGGCATCGCCGAAGTCTTCATTGTTGCAATTCTTGTCCTGCGTCTTGCCGCATATATCTTCTGCCGCAATGCCATCAGTTTCACTGCAAAAATCAACTTTAAAAAGCTACTAGGAGCACCGCGAAAAGAATGGAAAAATTAAGCATCTTGCTCGGTAAGACCGTCCAAAAAGTTACTCGCCTACGCGGTAACGGCGGTTCCGCCTTGCCAGGCCTCGTTGTCGAGCGCACGAATCCAAATTTCATCAAGCATACGCTAGCAAAATTACCGATGGGTGTCGTCGTCGTGTCTGGCACCAACGGTAAGACCACCACAACAAAAATCGTCAGTGAATTACTTGCCAAACAAGGCCTCAAAGTCTTCACGAACAAAACTGGCAGCAATTTCGTACGCGGCGTCATTTCAGAAATCCTCGCCGACATTAAGCTCAGCGGCAAATTCGACTACGATATCGCCGTTCTTGAACTTGACGAAGCGCATGCCGTTAAATTCTGCGAGGTTTGCGACGTAGATTATTCATTAATCCTGAACGTTCAGCGTGATCAGCTCGACCGCTTCGGCGAGATTGACCATACGGCCGAATTATTACAAAAACTCGCCGCCCATACACGCAAAGCCGCCATTCTCAATCGCGAAGATCCACGCGTCAGCAAAATACAGACCGCACATCCTTTCTACTTTGGTCTCTCAAACGAATTAATCAAAGAATTTCCTTCCGACGACAATCTGCTCGAATCGGACAAAGTCAGTGCATCAAAATTACCAGCTCGCGTCACGCTCGAAAAGCTTAAAGGCCAAAAAGCTAGCTATCAAATCAATCACAAAAACTACAGTTGCGAACTAACCCTAAAAGGCATATACAACGCCTATAACGCCGCTAGCGCGCTAGCGTTATGTAGTATCATCATGGACGACGTCGACCCTGCCGAATTTGTCGAAGATTTAGCCGAAATTTCTTCTGCCTTTGGCCGCGGCGAAAGCTTCAAAATTAATAATTGCGAGGTCGAAGT
>CAMHIH010000040.1 GCA_946185175.1 uncultured Candidatus Saccharibacteria bacterium | reverse complement strand
GAATGAACTCCGTGCTTGGTTCGAGGCACATCACGATGTGGATCCGGGCGACGAATTCATTAAGCAGGCGGAAGCGGAAGACGAGAAGAAGTCTCCCGACGGCGGTCTGCGCATCGGCGTAGGTATCCTGGGCGGCCCTGGTTTGGGTGATTTGCTCGAAATGTTGGGCGATATCGTCGGTGGCGACGACGAGTCTGACTCTGATGAGCTTGACGAAGAGTCGGAGCTCGAGAACTAACCCACGGTTTAAGTTTTTCTCGTAAAGAGAGGAAAGCCTCGGACTTAGTCCGGGGCTTTTTCATGGCTTGCGAACAGGGGCGGGATGTGGTATAATTCTGGTAATATTAACTCAGCAAGAGACTAGTTAGAAAATAATGTGCTCTTGCTTTAACCAAAGGAGTGTTCATGCGAGAATACGAACTAACCGTACTCGTTCATCCAGATTTGGAGATGAATCTTGAGGCGGCTACCGACAAAGTCAAGGCTCTGATTGAGTCCAATGACGGCAAGATTACCAAGGAAAACAACGAAGGTAAGAAAAAACTTGCTTATCAGATTAAAGGTCAAGACTTTGCAGTTTATTATTACTACGAATTGGAGCTTCCTGCACAGGCACCAAGCAAAATTTCATCAGTACTCAATATTACTGACGAAGTTATTCGCTACTTGCTCGTAGCAAAAGATCCACGTCGTGAAAAGATTTTGGCTCAACGCCAAGAGCGCAAAGCGCAAGAAGAAACAGCAGCAAAAGAGGAGGAATAGTATATGGCGCGCGGTTTTAGCAAAGCAATCATCATGGGCAATTTAACCCGTGATCCAGAGCTACGTAGCACACCAAGTGGTGCACAGGTTTGTAGCTTTACGGTCGCAGTAAATCGTAATTACAAAGATAGCTCGGGCTCACAACAAGAGCAGGTTTCGTTTATTGACTGCTCGGCGTGGGGAAAGAGCGGCGAAATTATCGCGCAATATGCTAAGAAGGGTAGCGGGATTATGGTTTCCGGTCGTCTTGATCAGCGTAGCTGGGAAGACAAGGAAGGCCAGAAGCGCTCCCGTGTCGAAATTAATGTCGAGGACTTCAATTTCATCGGTGGCGGAAACGGCGGTGAAGGTGGTTCCTATTCTGGCGGTAGCAGCAAATCCGCCAGCGCAGCACAAGATGTTGCTCCAGACGACATTAGTGACGAGCCAATTGATTTAAGTGAAATTCCATTTTAGAAAGGTAAAATATGAAACGTTACAAGAACGATCCAAATATGTATTTTGATTACCGTGACGTCAAAACGCTTCAGCGCTATGTTGACGCCTATGGTCGCATTGAGCCAACCGCAAAGACTGGTCTCTCTGCCAAACAACAACGCCAGTTGGCTGTTGCCGTAAAGCGTGCACGCCATCTAGCATTAATGCCATTTGTAGCATCGGCATAGAAAGTCGGGGGTAAAATGTACGGACCTACAGATTTAAAGAAAAACACCCTGATTACGCTCGATGGTCAACCATACAAGGTGGTCGAGTATTCACAAAAAGTGATGGGCCGCGGTGGTAGCATCGTAAACGTCAAGGTAAAGAACTTGATTACTGGCGCATTATTGCCAAAGACCTTTAAGGGTCAGGAAAAGATTGAGCCAGCCGAAGTATCAAACCAAACCGCCCAGTATCTTTATAACGATGGCGAAAAGTTCTACTTCATGAATCCAGAGACCTTCGTGCAATACGAATTGAACGCTGACCTTGTTGGCGATTCAAAGGACTTCATGAAGGAAGGTGAAAACTTTGATATTCAGTTCTACAACGACGCGCCAATCAACTTGGTATTGCCAAAGAATGTTTGGTTAAAGGTTGATTATACCGAAAGCGTAGTGAAGGGCGATACGACATCTTCTGTTCAGAAAGACGCAAAGCTCGAAACCGGTGTCACGATTAAGGTTCCAGCTTTCATTAAGACTGATGATGTAATTTCAGTTGATACGGAAACTTACGCTTATCGCGAACGTCAAAAATAGGATTAAATACCTTGGAAAAGGCAAATAACGTAAAGTCGTACAATAATGGCCAGGAGCAAATCCTGGTCATTATTGGACCGACGGGTAGTGGAAAGACGGGGCTCGCAATTGAAGTTGCGCGCGAGTTAGCAAAACTACGCGGCGTAGATATCGCTGCGGAGGTGATTTCTGCTGATTCACGCGCAATTTACAAGGGTATGGATATTGGTACTGCAAAGCCGATGCCGGACGAGATGCGGGGTATTCCACATTGGGGAATTGATTTAGTAGAGCCGAATGATCGTTTTACGGTGGTGGACTTTCAGAAATATGCGCGCGAGAAAATGGCCGAGATACAAAAACGGGGCAGGTTGCCAATTATCGCGGGAGGGACTGGGTTATATGTGGATGCACTTGTTTACGACTATCATTTCACAAATGATGTGAAAAAAACTTGTTCAGACCGTGCAGAAATGTGTGCAAATTTTGTACTCGTTGGACTCAAATGGCCGCGGGATGTGCTCAAAGCGCGCTTGCTGGAAAGGTCGCATAAATTATTTGCTCATGATATTGAGGGTGAATGCTTGCGTATGGTTGAGCAATATGGTTGGGATAGCCAGGCAATGAAGTCTGATATCTATCCGATTGTATGGGAGATGATGCGGGGGAATATTAGTCGGGAAGAGGCCATTCGTTTGAATGCGACGGATGACTGGCATTTGGCGAAACGGCAGCTAACTTGGTTCAAGCGCAATAAGAACATTAATTGGCTTGAACTCGCCGCAGCGAAAGATTGGATATTAAAAAATTATTCAAAAAATTAATTTATTCTTTTTGTGATAAAATTATATTAAGATGAGCAAAGAGAATAATACAATGCCACTAGAAAAATTATTTGGCTCAAAGACTAGGGCGAAGCTCTTGGCGCTATTCTTTGATAACCCAGATAAAAATTACTATGTGCGGGAAATTACTAGGGTAATTGGTGAGCAGATTAACTCTGTACGGCGCGAGCTGACTAATTTAAGTACTCTGGGTTTAGTAAGAACTGAAAACTACGAAAATAAACTTTATTACTCGGCAAACATGAAGCATCCATTTGCGAAGCCGATGACTGAGATTTTTTCAAAGAAAATTGGTTCGGTCGAGGATGTTGAGGTTGTGCGTGATGTTTGGGCCGACTATATTAGGCCGGTAGCAAACCTTATTGATGCCGTGCTAGTAACAAATCGTTTAGTTGGGCAAGATGGTATCGATTTGTTGATTATCGGTAATGATGAGGCGCGTAAGTTGACGCGTTGGGCAGAGGTAGTAGAAAAGCGTGAAGGTAAACCTCTGAATTATGTAATTCTTTCGAAAGAAGAATATATTTACCGTAAAAGTGTGCGCGATCGTTTCTTGCGTAACGTGATGCAGCTTCAAGTTAGCGAACGCTACGATCCAAATAATATATTATAGTCAGATGTGGGTAGAAGAGGAGTGAATTATGTTTGATATTGAATTAAAAAATTCGAACGAAATGACGATTCGAGCTAAGGAAAAGGTCGTAAATATCAATGTCGCACAATCAAAGATTGATGCAGGCTTGGCGGTCGGTGAGCTTGAGGGGGCGGGCGAATATGAGATTGGCGATATCGTGGTAAGTGCCACCGACACCAAAGAAGGCGGCGTGATGTATCGCATTGATGTTGATGGCATTAAGATTGGTTTGGTTGGTTCTGGGGTAAAGACCGAGGAGCTGGACGAGCTTGGCCCAATCGATATCTTAGGTACCGCTGATGCGAAAGTAGTCTCAATTGTAGAGCCAAAAATTGTGATTCCAATGGGAAATATGGACTTTTCAGAAGTAAAAGCGAGCGTAAAGGTGGAGAAAAAATTAAAGATTAAGAATGCAAACTCTTTGCCGACAACACTTGAGGTATATAAGCTCGACTAAGGGTAGCCTTATCTCTTGCAAAATAAGGGATTATAAGATATAATAGAGCATAGTTTTAAGAAATAACAGAGAATAATAATATGGCAGTATGTGAAATTACCGGTAAGGGCAAGATGTATGGCCACAATGTGAGCTTTTCTCAGCATAAGACTCGCAAGGTTTTTAAGCCAAACATCCAAAAGCGTACTTTTATGGTGGATGGCCGCAAGGTTAAGTTGAACGTTTCAACTTCCGCTCTTCGTACGCTCCGCAAAAAAGGTCTGATTAAGTAAGTATTAAGCAGATTTTGGTATAATAAGGTAATGGATATCCCTTACCTTATTTTTGTGTTTGTAGTAACGGTATTCTCGATGGTGCTACACGAATTGGCGCATGGTTTTACGGCGTACAAATTGGGCGATGATACGGCGAAGAATGATGGGCGCTTATCTTTGAATCCGCTTAAACATATTGATCCGTTTATGACAATTATTATACCGTTGGTACTGGCAATTTCCGGTATGCCAGTATTCGGTGGCGCCAAGCCGGTGCCGGTTGATTCACGCAAGGTTAAGGGCGGAGAATGGGGGTTTGCTTTAGTGGCGTTTGCGGGGCCGTTTACTAATTTAGTTTTAGCTTTTATCTTTTTCCTATTACTAGCCTGGACGGGCGGAACTGGATTGTTGGGCACTTTTCTTTCGACTGGCGTAATGGTGAATTTGGGCTTTTGTCTATTTAATATTTTGCCGATTCCGCCATTAGATGGTTCGAGGATTCTATATGCTTTAGCGCCAGAGGTAATTAAGAACTTAATGCGGGCAATGGAGCGCTATGGCATTATTATTATCTATATGCTTCTATTACTATGTGGTGGGTTGTTTAGCAACTATATGTTGACTGCTGCGAACGGAATTCTGACGGCATTCCAGTGGATTATCGGCGGTTAGTGTCGAACGACTAGTTGTGATATAATAAAAGTGTCCTAAGTAAGTGCATGATTTTCCTGAATAATCATGTTTTAGGGAATTTGACATCTTGAAGCCGTGGTTTCGAGATGAGAGAGTTTACCCACCGTGTTCTTATCACGGGAAAACGATACTTACTTAGGATTTTTTGATGTCTCAAAATAAGCTTAAGCTACATGTTATAATATAGTGTAGATGAAACAGCGAATTCGGGTGACGGCGATTTGTGAACGGGGTGGCAAAATCTTGCTTTTAAAGAGAGCGGCTGGACGCGTGGAGGGTATGAATAATTATGAACTCCCGACTGGCAAGATTATTTTTGGTGAGCAACCCGATGAGGCGATGGCTCGAATTATTTACGAGAACTTGGCGGTACAGACGCAGGAACTATTGCTAGAGGATGTGGTAACCTTTACGAATCTTGAATATTCATCCGAGATGGCAAACCTATTCATTGTTTATAGGGTAATATTTGATGAAAATGTTGAAGTTAAGCTGACGAACGAACGTCATGTGGCGTATAATTGGTGCGAATTAAGTGAGGCGACGGATTTAGCGCTAGACGAAGCGTCTGGCATGGTGTTGCAAATTACGCAAAATAAACAAAATGCGCCAGTGGCGATACGCCGAACTGCTGAGCCGGGTGAAGGTAATTTGACGGCAAGTGGCGTCGTGACGATTTATACAGATGGTGGTAGTCGTGGTAATCCTGGGCCAAGTGGTCTCGGTTATTATATTGTCGATCAGGATGGCAAGGAAATTAAGCGTGGTGGCGAATTCTTGGGTATGTCGAATAGTCGCTTAGCTGAATATTATGGCCTAAAGGAGGGGATTGAGCAGGCGATTGAACTGGGGTATAAGAAAGTGAACTTCAAGAGCGACTGCCTGATGATGGTAAACCAGATGAACGGTATCTACCAGGTAAAAAATAAGGACTTGATGCAGGTACACACGGATATTTTGAAATTATTAGAGAAGCTGGATTCGTTTAGTTTTACGCATGTGCCGCGCAGTATGAACGAAGAGGCGGATGCAGAAGTTAATAAGGTTATTGATTTGTATACCCAAAGAGGGGAATATTAATTAGCACTTAGCATAGGCGGATTGCTAATTTTGGAATTTTGTGTTATGATGTTGTCAAGCTCGTCAAAGTAGCCGCTGGCTTGTAATATAGCGAGAGGAAAGTCCGGGCAGCACAGGATACGATAGTTGCTAACGGCAACCGCCCGTAAGGGTAGGAACAGTGCCACAGAAACAATACCGCCAGGGCTTCGGCTTTGGTAAGGGTGAAAAGAGTGGGGTAAGAGCCTACAGGCGTTGATGGTGACATTGGCGTGAGGTAAACTCTATCGGCTGCAAGGAGGCCTAGATACCGTGATCCGCGGATGGCCGCTCACCGCTAGATCTCGTGAGCAATCGCGAGGCTAGATAGATGGCTACAGCTCTAGCTTGCTAGAGCACAGAACCCGGCTTATGGGCGAGCTTATTGTGATACTCCCATCTCTAAGACACGATGTCGATTCGGCTCGTCTTTACGAGCGAATCG
>CAMHIH010000039.1 GCA_946185175.1 uncultured Candidatus Saccharibacteria bacterium | reverse complement strand
GTCGACCATAAAGCCCAAATTGATTGGAGCTGGCTCAGTCGAGGCAACTTCCTCATTATCCTCGCCATCAACTGCAGATTCGCCCGTTAGATCAGTCCAATAAACTGCTTTACCCGACACGATGTCTGCGATTTGCGCGCTCGTCAGTTCGTCAACCGCGGCATCTTGATTGACGATCGCCACGATGGCATCATTCAGAAATGGTGTTTTATTAACTGAAACGTAGGTTGGATCTTCGCCCGGATCGACAATGTTTGCCTCGTAATCTGCCGTTAATAGCAAGTCATATTCCTTCTTCGTTAATAATTCAGTCGAGAAAACATTATTTTCTGGCGTGGTGGCCTTAATAGCTTCAAAGTTCGCAATATTACTAGATACTTCATCGAAAGCGCTCTTTAAACGCGCGTCAACACCGACCTTAACCTCATCGGTATAAGTAATAACTGGGGCCGGAATATCTTTTTGAGGCTTTTTCTGGTTAGTATAGAACATAACGCCGGCGACGCCAGCAATCATAAGCACCGCGATTACGATAAAGGCAATTACGAGTGGGCGACGCTTTTTTCGCTCCATACTCTTACCGTTATCTATCAGCGTTTCATTAACGATCGGCTTAAGTTCGTCAAGCTTTTTAATCTCTTCTTCACGCTTCTTTGCGGCGATTTCCTCCTCGGTGGGACCGGTAGTCGGTGCGGCAATATTCGGGCTATTTCGAATATTGCGCTCTTCTAGCGATAGCATCGATTCGTCTTTTTCGTCTGCGACTTCAATATCGCCACCATTTAGTTCTCCGTTTTGCTCTGCCTCAGACTCGAGTGGGGCCGCATCGCCAACCTGAACACCTTGGTCCTGTTCGGACTCTGGAGTTTCAGTCGTTTTGTCGGCTGGTTGATCATTTGGTTCCATTTACTAGCCCTTTCTCTGTTACTTGGTCATAAAAATATATCTTATTACAAGTATAACACAAAAGGCTAATGGTTTTTATTCTTCTATCTCGCCAAAGTCATCATCTTGCTCATCTAGCATGATGATTGTATTGCGCTCGCCCTTCTGATAGCGTTCATGATGTGGGCGACGTTTTTGCTCCGTCTGCGCTAGAGTAATGACCGGCAAGGCCTCCTCTTCTTCTGTGACAACCGGCTCATCAACTTTAGACTCATCAATAATTTTCTTTAGCTCACGTAAAACTTCCGTCAAACCTTGGTGCGCCGCGCTGGAAATATGCATAATTTGCGCATTCGGATTTTCTGCCAAGATGGCGTCGCTTTGCATCTTTAAAATATCCGCATCAACCCCTTCAGTTTTAGTAAGAACAACTAACTCGGGGCGAGAAGCTAATTCCGCAGAATAATTAGCCAGCTCTTTACGAATATCGGCGTAAGCTTTACCGGCATCATCATTGTAAACATCTACCAAATGTAGCAAGACCTTAGTGCGCTCAACGTGCCGCAAAAATTGGTCACCGAGACCCTTGCCTTCGGAGGCGCCTTCAATTAAGCCTGGAATATCAGCAATCAACATACTGGAGTCATCCACCTTGGCTACACCAAGATTTGGCGTAATAGTCGTAAATGGATAATCAGCGATTTCTGGGCGTGCATTACTCACGACAGACAAAAAGGTTGATTTTCCAGCATTCGGAAATCCGACCAAACCCACATCGGCAATTAGCTTTAATTCAAGTTCGGCGTCAAACTCTTCGCCCGGATTACCCAATTCGGCAATTTTTGGCACTTGACGCGTCGATGAACGAAAATGCCAGTTGCCATAGCCGCCGTCACCGCCATGCGCTACAATGGCGCGTTCTTCGTCATGAGTTAAATCTGCCACAATCTCGTCGCCACGCTTAACGACGGTGCCGACTGGCACTTCGACGATTAAATCTTTGCCGGATTTGCCCGAACTTTTCTGGCCCGAGCCTGCTTTGCCATCCTCAGCAATAAGCTTGGGCTGAAAGCGAAAGTCGATCAGCGTATCGCAATCTTTACTGGCCACAAAAACCACGTCGCCACCTTTGCCACCATCACCACCATCTGGACCACCCTTTGGGATATAGATTTCGTGGCGGAATGATACGGCGCCGTTTCCACCCTTGCCGGCCTTAATATAAACTTTAGCTGTATCAACAAACATATCTTATATAATAACATAATTATGCTAAAATATCAAAAAGCCACACGTTTCCGAGTGGCTATATTTTATTTGTGTTGATAGATGTAGTTGTATTGTAATGCATCTGACCAATCGATGGTCGACTGGTAGACGTGGTTAAACTTACCGTTTGGTCCAGCAAAGTTCATTTCTTGAATTGTAATGTATTGCCCCTCGGCCACACCGACCACAACACCAACGTGACCATAATAACCAGATGTTGACTGAATTACCGCACCATAGGCTGGCGTACGGCCCGTATAGTAGCTGCCGCCGAGTGTCGAGATCCAGTTACGGGCGTTGCCGATAGCGCCAGTTGGCAGCCAGTATTCGGCCGGCATATTATTACGGCGCCAGTACCAGGCAAACCAAGTACAGTTACCAAAGGCACCAGGGTTATTTTGCCATTTCGTTGCGTAGTATTGGTTGCTCCAGTAACTATAGCTACCAATTTCAATCATGTTATGGCGAACACCAGAGTCATAGACATAGGAATAAGTGCGACCATAATTTGGCGTAGGCTTCGGCGTTGGTGCTACGTATTCTGGACGCTCTTTTTCTGGAACAATCGCATTTGGTAGAATTAAAATCTGATCGGCAGCGATTTCCTTGTCTTCGAGGTTATTATAGGCTACAATCTGTTCCTCATTGGAGCCGTATTTTTCTGCCAAGGCGGCGGCCGTATCACCGGATTTCGCTTTATAAGCAATACCATTCAGAACTGGCACATAAATCGTAGCCCCTACCGTGAGGTCTTCTTTCTTCATGCCGTTACTCCAGCGAACCTGGTCCTTGGTAGCTTTAGAGCCATAGGCGGCAATAATGGAATCTAGCGACTCACCTTCAGCCACGACGTGGGTCTTTATCTTATCCAAATCAAGATTGGACGTATCAATAATAGTCGGTTTTTCGACTACGGCCGTATCAGATGAACTAACTGTACCCGTAGTTTCATAAATCGAGTTAATTGTAACGTAGTTTTCGCTAATTGACGAAGTGGACGGAAGATCTATCGTACTAGCAATGTTTGCCACCGTATACGATTCGGATACCTGATCTGACGTAACGGTAAAGTTGACGTCATCAAAATTAGCGGCGATTGGCTTCGCATTAGTTTCGTTTTGCGTTTTTGAACCAAAGAACATTAGAGCAACGGCTAAAATAAATACGCCGGCATATGGAAGAACTTTAGTAAATAGAATTTGAAATCTCTTCATAGGTAAAACTGCATCGCCCCACTGCGATGTGGCTTTCCCGGAAGGCGCCGAAAACGGCTATGCTTTCCTAAAAACCATATTAATTATACCATATTTCGACTTTTTACAAAATTCCGCAAAGTTTTGGGCAGTACTGCTTATTAGAGCTATGCTCCGCTTCAGTGCGCGCATAATACATTTTGCCATCATCGCCAGTCAGGAAATACCAGTAGCCTACATAATCTTTATCTGGATCTGCGACCGCATTGAGCGCCTTAATGCCCGGATTATTGACTGGGTTTGGCGGTAGCCCCACACATTTGCGCGAATTCCATGGACATGGTGTAGTATTCAGATACGACATATCGGTTTTGCTGCGATTTGGATTTTGCTGATCGGCGTAATAGCCAATAACTATATCCGAGCCAAGTGGCGTATTACTATTGAGGCGATTATAGAAAATTTGAGCTACTTTCGGCATATCGTCGGATAATGAGCCGGCTTCGCCCTGCACGATGGAGGCCAGCGTAATCGCTTGATATAAATTGAGGCCGTTAGCTTGGAATTTCGCAATTAGACCGTTATCTTGAATATCTTTATACATTTTGTCGAAAGTAGCGGTCAGAATATCGCTGGCCGATGCGCCGACATAGAATTCATAAGTGTCGCCATATATATAGCCCTCGAGTGAGTTTTCGGCTGGCTTGCCGGCCAATAGAGGATGGTCATATTTCTTAGTGAGGGCGGCCGTAATTTCGTCTTCCTGATAGCCCGCATTCTGGAGTCGTTCTCGAGCCGCCGCCAATGTGCCACCCGGTAAAAATGTGATACGGAAAGTTTGACGTTTTGCGCCTTCGTTTAGTTTCTCAACGATTTCCGCCACCGTCATATTACTACTAAATTTGTACGAGCCAGATTTAAGATTTTTATCTTGCGCCTCAAGCCGCATATACAAGCGGAAGGCTAGTGCGCTCCTGATAAGTCCCTTGTCTTCAAGGTTTTGCGCAATATTAGTCGTGGCTGCGCCCTCAGCAACAGCAAAGTCCACCAAGGTCGAGTCATCTGGGTTGGCGGCGCGTAAATTAGCCCTATACCAAGTCACACCCGCGCAGGCGGCCGCAATAATAGCAACCAAAATAACCAATATAATAATTGCAATAATCTTACCGGCGGACTTTCGTTTCTTGATTGGTTTCATATATTACTCCTCTGTTATTTTTTGTTCAATTTCGGACAAATCTGGGCGTTCAAGAAAATCCTGCAAAATAAGAGTGGCCGCCTCGGAATCAACTTTTCCATCGGCGCGATCCTGCCGACTAACGCTCTTTAGGTGCTCTTCGGCTACGACCGAGGTATATGATTCATCCTGAAAGATTACTTCCGGTATTGATAAATTAGCCTCCGCAAAAGCTGTCTTTAGCTCGTCGATAAAAGCGCGCACGGCAGCAGTCTGACGCGTCTCTTCGCCGCTATTATTGCGCGGTAAGCCAGACACAATTAATTTGGCCTTTTCGAGCCGAAACTGCCGAACGATTTCCGCTTTTTCATTTCCGTCGACCGATATCATACCGCGCGGAACAGCAATGCGGACTCCCGTGTCCGCAAATGCTACGCCAATCCGCTTTGTGCCAACATCTAGAGCTAAAACTCGCATTATTCGTCGGCTGAGGTTAGTTCAATTGATATTTTATTTGGATCTTCTGGCACGCTTACTACCCAGAAGTAGGAAGACTTAACTTTGACTTCTTTGACGCCCTTGATTGATTTAATCATGGTTTGAACTTCACCGAGTCTTTTACCCTTAACTTTATTCATGACGTCTTCTTCGGTAATCTTTGGACCAGTACGATAAGTAGCTTTAAGCTTACCGGAATATGTACCGTTACCAGTATCCTTAAAGGTATCAATAAAGGCTTTGTCGATGCCAGTATCATGTACCATTTGCGTATCGTCACCACCCATTTCAGCTTCGGCTAGCTTCTTGAGATAGCGATTAACATCCTCGCGTTTAACGGCGAAAATCGTGAATTTAACTTCTTTAACGATTTTTGGCGTCACGCCATCGCCGACTTCTTCATTGACGGCTGGCGATGTAGTAACTTTGCCGTTATCCGATGAAAAGCTGCTAGAAATAAGAATGTAATCTTCGCCGAATTCATCCGCGAGCTCATCGCGCGCATCATTATCGATACTCATATCGAGGCCGGCTTCTGCATCGGCTAAGTCCTTGTCGGACACGATTTTGACGATTTTACTGGTGCCGCCGGTCATTTCGGAAGAAGAAACAGAGTATTTTTTACTTGTATTAATACCGAGCGTGCCGTTCGTGGCAGCGCCAATGTTATAGGCTTCGCCAACTTCCTTTGCGACGACAGGGATTTTGCCGGACGAAAGTGTTTCTTTTAGACATTTTTTAGGCTTAAAGATTGTTCCGCCACAATCGTACAGGTCTTTAGCAGTGGCTGGAACGGAACTTCCCGCCGTAGTAACGTATTCCTTATCGCCAATCCTAACCGTAGTGCCAGATGGGATGGAGAAAGTCAAATCTTCTTCACTGTTTACAGCGTCGTCCTTAGGCCTTGTTACCGTAATCGACCCACTAGCCTTAGTGCCCTTATCAACTTGGCCGGTTGCTTCGAAATTGCCCTCGACAGTCTTCGTAATACTCTTACTCTCGACATAAAGTATGCCATTATCAACATCATCATTCCCCTCAACGCTCGTGAAGGTGACTTTTTGCGAAATGGAGCCAGGTGTCGTTGAAATACTGACGGAAATTTTAACGGCTGGAGCAATCACGAGTGCCCAAAATACGAAGCCTCCAAGCACCAATACGGCAATTACACCGGCAATAATAAACTTCTGATATTTTTTAAAGTTAGGAACTTTTTTGTTATTTTTCTTGCGGGAAGGTTTTTCTTCTTCAATGACGTCATCATCTTCTTTTGCCTTCTTAGCAACCGCGGCTTTGGCTTCGGTTTTCTCGGTAGCCTCTGACTTTTTGACAGGCTTTTTGGTTTCACTTTTAGCCTTGGGTTCTTCCTCTTTTTCATCCTCTTCTTCCGCCTCTTCGTCACCCTTGACCTCAATCTTCTTTGATGACTCGGGGTCTTCATCTTCGATTACATCGCTTTTAGCCTC
>CAMHIH010000038.1 GCA_946185175.1 uncultured Candidatus Saccharibacteria bacterium | reverse complement strand
GACATGTCAGATAATGTTATTCTTAGCACCCACGGCCTACATAAGGCCTATGGGAAAGGAGATAGCCGCTTCGAAGCCCTGCGCGGCATCAACCTCGAGATAAAGCAGGGCGAGTCGGTTGCCATCATCGGCAAATCAGGCTCCGGCAAGTCCACTTTAATGCATTTACTTGCCTTATTAGATAAACCAAGCAAAGGCAGCATTGAACTAGACGGCGAAAACACCAGCAAGTTACGCCAAAAACGGCTCAACCAGCTACGCAACAAAAAATTCGGTTTCGTTTTTCAATCATTTTTCATGAACGCCAATGACACCGTCTTAAATAACGTAATTTTACCACTAAAGATTGCTGGCGTCCGACCAGGCGAGCGTCGCCGCAAGGCCATGCACGCACTCAAAATCGTCGGACTTGATGATAAGGCTAAAAATAAAGCCAATGACCTTTCTGGCGGCCAAAAGCAACGCGTCTGTATTGCGCGCGCCATCGTCAACGATCCAGAGATTATCTTTGCCGACGAGCCAACCGGCAACCTCGATTCAGTTACCGGCGAAAAGGTCGAAAAAATCCTCTTCGATCTTAACCACGACAAAGGCATCACTCTCATCATTGTCACGCACGACTCCGACCTCGCCAATAAATGCGACCGCCAAATTCGTATTGCCGATGGTCGCGTTATTAACGGCAAAGATACAGAAAATAACAACGTTGTTTACGCCAAGAAACCACCGACATATTACACGCACGATTCTGGCGACACCGACGCAGACGGCATGCTCGACGTTTTAGAGGAGGACGCATAATGAAACTTTTCGACATTATTAAGGACGCAAATCAAAATTTGCTTCGCAACAAATTACGCACTTTTCTAACCATTCTCGCCATTTTCATTGGCTCATTCTCAATCATTTCGACTTCCGCTATTCAGGCCGGGGTCAACGATTTTATCGATAGCCAGGTCGACAGCTATGGCGGTGACGGATATCTCGCCATCGTCTCCAAAGATTCTTTCGACGCCCTAGAAGGCCTTCAGGGCAGTATGGGCAATAGCAGCGGACCAACCGAATACGATCCAGACAAGATTCAAACCGGCATGTCGCCAATCACCGAAGAGCAGCTCGAAAAACTCAAGAAAATCGACGGCATCGATGCCGACAGCATCGTCGAACAAAAGAGTCTCGATATCACCTACGTCACCAGCGACAAAACCGATAAAAAATACCTGATCGGCGCCGAGGCTTTACCGCCAGGGAACGTTAAGGTTGATCTTGAAGTGGGTGAACAGCTTGATCTTCGTTCTGACGAATATCAGATTTTACTTGAATCCAAATATGTTGACGCACTCGGTTTCACCAATGACGAAATCGTCGGTCAAAAAATCAAACTCGTCGTCCTCGACGAATATACTCGCAGCGAAAAAACCTTTGAAGCTAAAGTCACCGGCGTGATTGCGCCAGGCGTAGTTTCAATGGGGCAACAATACACCAACAATAAGCTCGCCGACGACATTTACGAAGAAAACACCAAGTATTATCCAGAAGAAATAAAGTCGCAAACCTTTGCCGTTGCTGCCAATTACGACTTCGAAAAATACAGCGCCGACGAAATTAAAGACAAGCTCGAAGACATCGGCCTCTCAGCCATGACTATCGAAGACATCATCGGCACCATTAAGTCCTTCTTCGATGTCATTTTGACCGTATTCAAAATCTTTGGCTTTATTGCTTTACTTGCTGCCGCCATTGGTATCATTAATACACTCTTTATGTCTGTCCAAGAGCGCACCCGCGAAATTGGCCTCGATAAAGCCCTCGGCATGTCTTCGCGCCACGTCTTTATTAGCTTTAGTCTTGAAGCGATCTCGCTCGGTTTCTGGGGCTCAGTTTTTGGCATTATCGTCTCGATGTTCATCGGCAACGCCGTTAATGTTGCCTTCCATGCCGAAGGTGGCTTCCTCGAAGCCTTCCCAACCTTCAATTTGGCAACCTATACCATACCAGACATTATTAGCGTAACCATTCTCATCATGGCTATTGCCTTTATTGCCGGCACATTGCCAGCACGCCAGGCTGCGCATAAAAACCCAATCGATGCCTTGCGCTACGAATAAAAAATCCCCGCAATAGCGGGGGAGCGGAGACGCAGATCAATGTCTGCGTCTTCTTTTTTGCTTATGCGTCTTGCCGAGCTTCCGTTCGCGTTCGAGATCTTTCGTGTAATCCAAGTAAATCAGCGCAGCAATGGCGCAAGCGGCAAAACTGTAGCCGCAAACTCTTGTCAGAGCCCAGATTTCCGGCGCCGCGCCAAGGCCAACCAAAGAAGCAAAACAAGCGCAAACAAACGAAACGACGCCAGTTGCGCCAAATAAAATGAGACCATAGCCTAAAATGATGTCCATATCTTCACCTCCGTGGACGGCAAATACGCACAAAGCAATCAAAGAGCGCACTATGCGCCCTCAGATGATAAGCGCATAGCCTATACTCCTATTATATCATAATAAGCATAAAAAGTAAAGCCCCGCAGACGCGCCGCGAGGCTTTTATGTAAATGGCGACCGGATGGGTCACCAGAAAAGAGGAATGAGCCGGAAGGTACCTTCCACGCAAAGAGTTGCCAGGACGATGTAAGCTACAAAATCGATGAACAGCATGATCGAGATTGCATCGTTGCTCATGGCAGAATCCGGGAAGACCGACTCAATGAAGATGCCGACACACACCGTCAGAATCAGTAGGATAAACGCCCACGCGATGCCATTCAATAACAGCATAATGATCCAGGCGAGTATCGTCATCAATACGTTGCCAATTGCGCTCAACACAAACATTCATTTAACCCCCCTTTCTTACCACCAGAAGAAAAAGAACGGAAAAGGCAGCGGAATAAACAAAATGCCAAAGAAACTTAGCGCAAAGTAAATCAGCAACAGATAGCAAATGAAACGTAGCCAGGCGATTGTGATTTCAGCAATCAAACGCGCCACAGCAAAGACTATGATTACTTCAATAATGAAGCCCAAAAGTCCAAATAACATATCTATCACTCCTCTCAAAGATCTTCTCGTGCAGAATTTTTCGTTCTACTTGGGATAAGAGATATTTTACCATAAAAAACGGCATAGTCAAAAGCCCGGCTATAATTTTCGCCGCCCATCTGTTAAAATGGTTAGCAATGGAACGCGCACGCATCACCGAACTCGTGCCAGGCGGACAAGGCATTGCAACTCTCGCCGACGGCAAGAAAGTTTTTTTGTGGAATACTTTACCGAGCGAATTAGTCGAGTTCGAAATCACCAAAAACAAGCGCAGCTATTGCGAGGGCATTGCAACCAATATTATTGAAGCTTCACCAGAGCGCATCGCGCCAAAAGACGAATGTTATCTCGCTACCAGTCCATGGCAAATCATGGATTTTCAGACCGAATTAGCCCAAAAATCCCTCATCACCAAAGCCTGCTTTACTCAAAACCATCTCGACATCGACATTCTACCAACCGTCACCGATGGCAAAGATTTCTATTATCGCAATAAAATGGAATATTCCCTCTATTGGGATCACGATACGGCGCAAATTTACCCAGCCTTCCACGTGCGTGGCACGCATCGCAAAATACCAGTCACACAGAGTTCAATTGAGCGTCCAGAGATTTTTGCCAAAGCTCAGGAAATTATCACAAAACTCAACGCCCAACATGCCGAAGCACGCACCTATCAATCACTTCTCATTCGCTGTGACCAAAACGGCCAAACCAGTGCTGCTTTGTTCGAAAACGGCAAATCACACCCCGTCATGGACAACCTCCAAGACACCCTACTTGGCCAAACATACACCTATTCACCAAACGGTTTCTTCCAAATCAATCTACCGGTCTACGAAATGGTGCTCAAAAACATCGCCACGCACATCAAAACCGACAAAGTACTCGACCTTTATGCTGGCGTCGGCAGCATCGGCTTATCTGTTGCGCGCGATAAGCAACTGACGCTCGTTGAAGTTAATGGTGCCGCCTACAGCGAAATGCAGAATAACGCCAAGGACAGCAACGCCAAATGCATTCTCGCAAAATCCGAAGATGTTACCGAATACATTTCGCCAGATTGCACAGTAATTCTTGACCCGCCACGCGCTGGCTGCAACGCTAAGCTCATCAATAAACTTAACGAAGTTTCGCCAGAGCAAATCATCTATTTGTCCTGCAACCCAATTACACAAGCTCGCGACATCGCAATGCTAGCAGAGCGCTATCAAATCTCACCGCTGCAACCATATAATTTCTTTCCATGCACACCACACATTGAGAATCTGGTCTTTTTGGCGCGAAAATAGGCATACAGCGGCCCCTCAATCTGTGCGCCCCAATCATTTTTTTGACAAAAATCACAAAATATTTTAGAATAAAAGTACGAACATGAGTTATTTCACGCTAATCCCGTGATAAGTCAAGCACATTAGGAGGAAGAATATTATGACGAAGTACAAAATTGTTACCGACGTAACCAATGATTTGACCGCAGAAGAAAGAGCAAAGCTCGGCATTATTGCAGTTTCGGCTTTCGCCTCAGTTGACAATGCAGACATCGAAATCGACGACGCCGATGACTTCTACGAAAAATTAGTCAACGGCACTTATGCAGCAGGACATCTGCACACCGGTGCAGCCAATGAATTCATGGCGCGCGAGGCTTTCGATCAGGCCGTCGCCGAAACCGACGAAGACACCGTCATCGTCTATGCTGCCACCAGCGAGCATATCTCTGCCGGCACCATTCAATCGCATCGCCTGGCGTTAGAGCATTGCGCCAACGACAATCCCGAGCGCACTTTCCTGTACGTTCCAACCTATTGCACCAGCAACGGACAGGCCCTCTGCCTGCAGTACTTGGCGCAATACACCGGCGACGACATCGTCGGCTACGCTAGCGACATCGGCAAACATATCGTACACCTGTTTACAGAGCGCGAATTCACCTACTCACTGCTGAGTGGCCGCTATGAAAGCGCCGGCGTACGTCGTGCCGCCCATTTCCTGGAAAGCGTCAAGTTTTCACCATGGATGTATTTTCCGAGCGACAACAACCTGCAATTCGACCTGCGCAAAATCATGCGCGGCGACATGGTCATCCGCCGCTGGGTGAAGTATTATGCTCAGTACCACATTAAGCCCGAAGACGCCACCTGCGAGCTCGACCGCGTACTACGCATTGGATACGGCCACGAGCAGGAAATCCCGCGCGCAAAGTTCTTCATCGAGCTACTTCAGCGCGACGTACCCGACTTCGACCCCAACTTAGTACAATTACGCCACATCGGCCCGTTCGTGGGCGCCCACACTGGCCCGACTTGCCTGTCAATCTTTTTCCGACAAGACGAAACTCGTTAATCTCTATATTTTTCCAGAAAGCCGCCTCCAGGCGGCTTTTCTCGTGCTGTGGCTTTTATGCTAAAATACCCTTATGAAAATTACGATTCTTGGCGCCGGCGCTTTCGGTAAAGCCCTTGACAAAATCCTGACCGACAATCATCACGAAACCAAATTCTATGACCCATTAGTTTTGCCAGAAGTTAGCCTCGAAGCGGCCACTTGGGGCGCAGATGCCATTGTTATCGCCATACCGTCCAATATCCTGCCAAGTTTCCTGCAAGATTATCCAGACAAGCTCAAACAAGTACCAACCGTTTTGACCAGCAAGGGCCTACTTAACCTAGATTTATTCCAAGATTTTACTCAATTTTCCGTACTATCCGGCCCGGCCTTCGCTGAAGAAATCATGCAGGGCAAACCAGCCACGATGACCGCCTCCAACGCCTTTTCGATGAACATTTTTCAGAATCAACAACTCAACATCGAACTTTGCGAAGACGCGCTCGGCATCGTGATGTGTGGCGCACTAAAAAACATCTATGCCATCGGCGCAGGCTACCACAGCGACTCCGAAGATAGCTTCGCCGTCTTTATCCAGAATGCCCACATCGAAACCAAAAATTACCTCGAAAGACACGGAGCCAACCCGGCCACAACTGAATTATCTTGCGGCTTGGGCGACCTTATTCTCACTTGCACTAGCCGCACATCGCGCAACTTCACCTGTGGCGTCCGCCTCCGCGAAGGCAAAAGCAAAGACGAAATTCTCAACGAGCTCAAGACGGTTGAAGGCCTATCCGCCCTCGAGCATGTCGACTTTGACGGCTACCCGTTATTGACCGAAATCAATCGCCTCGTCAATTACTAAGACAGCCTAACCGGATTAGCCCCTCATAAACGAGGGGCTTTTTCGTATATAATTATCTTATGGAATTTGAACAAGCTTATAACCGACTAAATGATGCACAGCGCACTGCAGTCGACCACATTGACGGACCATTACTTGTAATTGCGGGCCCAGGCACCGGCAAGACTCAACTACTTTCCGTCCGCGTCGCGAACATCTTGAAACAAACCGATGTTAATCCAGAAAATATCCTTTGTCTTACTTTTACCGAAACCGGCGCCAGCAATATGCGCCACCGCCTCGCCGACTTCATCGGCCCCGAAGCATATAAGGTTCAAATTCAAACTTATCATGCCTTTGGCTCATATATCTTACAAGAGCATCGCCCAGACCTCAAAAACGCCATCGACGACCTCGAACAATTTACGATTATTCGCGACATTCAATCTAGTCTTCACCCGCGCGACATGCTACGCGGCGACTACCAAACCAAAAACATCATCGGCGCCATTTCTGACATTAAGGGCGCAGCCATCACCGCCGAAGACCTCCAGTACATCGCCAAACGCAACAAAATCGACCAAGAACTTATTTTGAGCGCCATTTCTGGCCAAATTAACGAGATCTT
>CAMHIH010000037.1 GCA_946185175.1 uncultured Candidatus Saccharibacteria bacterium | reverse complement strand
CACCAGTCTACGCTGATGACATACCAACCCTGCAGCTATCCCTAAACGGCGTCACGCTCGAAACTATCCACGCCGGCACTAAAGACATTAAATACCCCGGGAATGATCTCCAAATCACCGATTCAATCGGACAGGTTTTCCAGTACCAAAATGTCGAGATTAAAGGGCGCGGCAACTCAACCTGGGGGCAACCCAAACGGCCATACCAAATTAAGTTCGACCAGAAAACCGACTTGT
The DNA here is from genome assembly GCA_946185175.1 of uncultured Candidatus Saccharibacteria bacterium. Classification (GTDB taxonomy): domain Bacteria; phylum Patescibacteriota; class Saccharimonadia; order Saccharimonadales; family Saccharimonadaceae; genus UBA2834. Next base: position 6,670 of record CAMHIH010000037.1, on the reverse strand, counting down.
TTGGCCTTGGTGCTAGTAAAAAATGGGTTTTGTTGGCCGACGCACTCGACGATAGTCACATTAGAAACAGTCTCGCCTTTCATGCTGCAAGCCTGCTCGATATGCCTTACGCAAATCAAGGCCAATACGTCAATCTTTACATCGACGGACAATATCTGGGCCTATATTTGCTTTGCCATAAAACCGAAATTGGTAAAAACACCGTAAATCTGAAAAACAATCTTGGAGTTCTGGTCGAAATGGATAATATTTGGGAACCGGACGACGAATTTTTTGTCAGCAATTACGGTAAACACCAAATCCTCATGAAAGACACCGTTTCCGACTCAGAGAAAAAACAAGCCGAAGCGCTTGAAGATTTTCGTCAAGCCTACAATCGCTTCGAACGCGCACTCTATGCCAATAACTGGGAGGCCATCCAACAGGAAATCGACGTCCAATCATTTGTTAATTATTATATCTTGTTCGAGTATTCTATCGACGTCGACGGCCTCGCATCGTCTTTTTATATGTACAAGGACGGCCCCGATGACGTCATACACGCCGGACCAGCCTGGGACTACGACTTCGCCTTCGCTAATTTCCGTTGGGCTACGGACGACCTACGTAATATGTCGCCATATCTCAGCTGGACACAACGCACAATCCGCAAAGCAGAAGATAGCTGGGAAGACAATGAAATATGCATGCGCCTAATGGATCATCCCGAATTTCGTAATCTCTATAAACAAACCTTTCAAGAAAAGCTCTACGCCAACAAAGCCGAAATCGACGAATTCATCCTAGACACCGAATCATATATCATGGACGTTGCTAGCTATGACAACTACATGTGGGGTCGCAATGATTTCCATCTCAGCGCCGAATACTTACGTGAGTGGAGTAATCAACGCCTAGACTACATGAACTTATTGTATGGCATTAATAACGCCACCGTAAGCGGCACCTACCGCGTCGCTTCGTACGATAGCAGCCTAAACCAGTCAATATTTAATGATTATTTTTACTTTCAACCCCAAAAGGACGGCAGTTATAAAATTATTGATATTCGCACCGGACGCGCACTCAACGCTGATGGCACTAGCGACGATAGCCCAGTAAACTTCGCGCGTTCGCTCAATATCGATGCACAGCATTGGTATGTTACACATTTTGAGGGTAGCCAAAACTACATCATTGCCAAAACCAGCGGCCTGATGTTGACGGCCAAAGATGGACGGCTAGTATTGCAGGCTTTCTCAAACCAAGAAAACCAAACCTTCAATTTATTTTATCGCATGCAAGCCCTCATTAAGGCAGATAATAAAACTTATTACCAAATCGTGCCCGCCAACAATCAAGCATATGCCGCGCAGAGCACTTTTACCCAAAATCAACTCGCCCCCAAAAACTCCCTAAACACTTCAAATTACCTGCTCATACGCAATTTTGATAGTAGCTATAAAATCATCGACCCGTTATCCAAAGCTAGCAAAGATATCATCATTCAGGAAAACTCCACCGGCACACTAAAGATTATTGACTCCAAAAAATTGCAGGCCCTAAGCCTCAATGGTAAGAAACTCGAACTTGCCGACGCCGCCGAAGACGGCAATCAAGAATGGATTCTAGTCGAAAACAAAATACCGCAACTCAGCAACCCCAACATCATCCTCAAGCCGTAAGCATCTTGACTTTTTTCGAAATCTGTGCTATAATAGATATATTGCGACACCGTAGTCGCATAGGAACCCATTGTTGCCGCAAAAAGGAAGCGGCCTGCACCTTAGAGAGGAGAAACATCATGATAAACATGACGTGCGTAGCTCATGGCTACAAGATGGAGAAGGACAAGAAGCTGGAGCAGGCATTCGAACGTCTCGCCGACGCACTGGAGGAGATCCAGAGCCGTCTAACCTTCAATGTAAGGTTCGCACTGCGCGATGCGCGCGACGCGGTTGTCCATAGCGGCGCCGACGGCGTACGTGCTCACGGCGAGCATCTTCTGCAGGAAATTGACGTTTGTCCGCTGAAGACGGCAGAAATCACTGACGCGGCTAACCACCTGCGCGAACTGCTATTCAGTTAAGATCCGCCCATCATTCTCCGGGCGTCAAACCACTTCGGTGGGGCGACGCCCCTTTTTTATGCGTGATGATACGGATGGCCAAGATTAATTTCTTGCGTCCGATAAATCTGCTCAGTCAAAATCAAGCGACATATCTGATGCGGAAACACCAGTTTCGAAAAACTCCAAACGAAATCTGCCCGTAACTGCATTTCAGGCGAAAAATGACCAAATGCGCCACCCAATACAAATACGATATTTTTACCATTCGCTAAATTCTGATCAATCTTCTGTGCCAGCTCAGGCGAACTTAAAATCTGCCCACGCTCATCAAGTAGAATCACGAAATTATTTCGATCGAGCGCTAGAACTTTATTATCAAGTTCCGACTCTTCAACAAATTGCCATTCCAGATCGTAAGGCTTGCGTAGGCGTTTTTCGTACTCTTTACACGCCTCGCTTAGCCAATCCTTGTTCTTTTTGCCGCCCGCGATAATCTTAATCATGCACTTATTTTAACAAGCTCTTGAAAAAGTCGTCAAAATAAAGTATAATACTCGCAGTTACCAAAGACAGCGGCGGTGTTCATCCGAATACTTAATCATGCCGCCGAGGAAAATATTTCTTGTAAATTGGTGACGTTTTCTAGCTCAATCGAGCCTAGATTTTAACATTCTGGCTATTTAACACCAAAAGGAGATTCCTATCTATGGCAATTAGCAAAGATAAGAAACAACAATTGGTTGCCGACTTAAACGAGCTTCTCAGCGACGCTAAGATGACTGTTTTTGCAAAATACCAAGGCCTCACGGTCGCGGAAATGCAAGAACTTCGCAAAGCCGCTCGCGAAAACAATGTCAAAATTAAGATCGTCAAGAACCGCCTCGTTCGTGTCGCGATGGGCGAAGTCGCTGTATACAAAAACACCGACACCAGCGCACTCGAAGGCCAACTTCTTTACGCCGTTTCAAACGACGACGAAGTTGCTCCAGCTCAGGTCTTGAACAAGTTCGCCAAAGATCACAATGCACTCGAACTTAAGGGCGCATTCAGCGGCGATGGTTCCGTTCTTAGCGAAGCCGAAGTTAAGGCTCTCGCCGATCTTCCAAGCAAAGAACAACTCATTGGCCAAGTTGTGGACATGCTCCTCAGCCCAGTCAACGACATTACAAATGGCCTTTCTGGCAATTTGCACGCTTTGCTTGACGGTATTGCCGACAAAGCAACCAATTAATTTTATTCGCCACTCAGCGTGGCAAACTATTAACTTTTAAATATAAAGGAGTCTAACATGGCTGCTGATGTAAAGAAAATCGCAGAGGAATTGGTTAAGCTCACCGTCCTCGAAGTTAACGAGCTCAAAACTATCCTTAAGGATGAATATGGCATCGAGCCTGCTGCTGCCGCTGTAGCTGTAGCTGCTGGTCCTGCTGCCGATGGTGGCGCTGCCGCTGAAGAAAAGAGTGAATACAACGTCGTTCTTAAAGACGCTGGCGCTCAAAAGATTGCAGTTATCAAGGCCGTTAAGGAAGCTACTGGTCTTGGTCTCGGTGAAGCTAAAGCCCTCGTTGATGGCGCTCCAGCTACCGTAAAAGAGAAAGTTGCTAAGGACGAAGCCGAAGCTATGAAGAAAGCTCTCGAAGAAGCCGGCGCAACTGTCGAACTCGCCTAAGTAGAATAAACTTTAGTCAGATTGTTACAAAATTCGACCTCTCACAGGGGTCGTTTTTTGTGCTAACCATGAGCTACATTGACAAACGTGTCAAAAATTTTTAGTCAGAATGTTTACAAATGAGCGACTCCAATCCGGGGTCGCTTTTTGTTGTAAAATATAAGCAGTATGGCCACCGGACGATATATTCAAGATGAACCAGATTCCCAAAAAGAACACAAAACGGCAACTCAAATCCGCGAAGACGAAAGACTAGAAGAGCATATCACGGATTCTATGCGAAATAGCCAGAAAATGTATGACGGCGACGACGACGAAATGACGCCAGCAATCGAGCGGCGCGTCGAGATAAAATCAGTTAATCCAGGCCAATCGACACATCGCATTAAATTTAAAACTGACCCCGAGCTAGAAGCTCAAATTGCCAAAGAAAACGCAGAACATCAAAAGGACAGCAAGAAGCGCGCAGAAACTGAGAAATATCAACAAAAAATAGCAAAAGCCAATCTACGACACTCCGAAGTTCATCAAACCAGCGAAGCCGATGAGCCGCTTTACCCTGAAGTTAAGCCAGGCTTTAATCCTGAAGACGAAAAATACTGGCGTCAACAAATCAGCAAAAAGAACCCACTCCCCAAACAAGCCCGCATCGAAACCATAGAAGACAAGACTTTAAACGAAGCGATAAAGCAAGCCGGCATCATACAGCTTATTAGCCTATTGATCTTAGCGGCCGGATGTGCGATTCATCTATTGCCACTTCCAAATATTCTTGCCTATATTGCATACGCCGCAACAATAATCCTGTTATTTGCAGACATCGTAATTATTCATAAATCGACCATCGGCCGCAAGATTAGAGACATCCAGACAAGTCAACGCGATAAACTCTATTTAGTGAGTATTATCCCCGGAATTTTCATCAGATATTTAGCGATTATTCTAGTCGGCAAAATCATGTTTTTCGACATCGTCGGCATCCTAAGTATGAGTATCCAGTTTATTGCTATGCTAATGGTATCGGCAAAATACTACGAATATCTCAATAAATATGGCATTCATTATGACATCAAAATGACGGTATATACTCTTATATTCACAGCGCCGGCGCTTCTAATATCTTCTAGTGGCGTAAATTCAGCCGGCCCAATGATACTCATGAGTGTATACTTCCTAATTTTTAAACTAGCCTTACTTATTTTCGTGCCAGATATGATGGCCGGGAAACTATCCAACAGAGAGCTTAAAACACATTAATATTAATGATATAAAATATAAGCAGTATGGGCCAAAAATACTTAAAAGACGCTACGCCTGAACGCATCGATAACCACCAGCTCGATACTTTTAATGACCAAAAATTAACCGAGCATATGCAGGAATACGAGGAAAGTTACGTCGCGAACGACGATGACGACCGGCCAGCCATTGAGCGCAAGCTCAAGCAACACCACGAACGTCAAAAGAATAACGCCAAAACAAAAACTAAAACAAAAGCCCCCAGTTCGATTACAAAACACAACTTCGATATCAATCCCGCGCTCAAAGCTCAGGTCGCCAAAGAGCACGCCATTAGTGAAATTCACGCCCAGCAAGAAATCGCTCGCGAGAAAGCCAAAAAAGAGCACGAAAACGACAAAATCGAGTTCTCCATTAGTCAAGATGGCATAGTTGAAAAAACCGTCATCCCCAGAAAACCCACCAAGGAAACCGTCGCCGAATCAGAATCAGAACCAAAGCAGTCAAAACATCAGACAGTCGACATGTCGGAAATTTACCCGGAAGTTGCGCCGGATTACGATCCAGAAGATAGCAAACGCTGGCACGATGAACTAAAAGACGGTGGCAGCATAGTTAAGCAAGCCCGCATCGAAACGGTACACGATCCCATAATCGATATCGTATCTAAAATTGCACTCTGGCTTAGCGCGGTTATTTGCATATTGGGCGTACATTGTCTAATCGAAATCATTTCATATCGAGCACTAATATCAGTTTGGGCGCTCATCCTAATGTCGATTGTCACCATCGCGACCGTGACTATGCTCGTATTAACCACAAAAATAAACAAAATCGCCAAACTCGTGCCAGAACAACGACTTTTATTCCAAGTTGCTAGCATCATACCGTTCGCGGCGCTACGCGGACTCGGCTTAATCGTTATTTTTCAACTCTCAACCATCGACGTTTACGGCTACGTAGTGTTTGTGTTGCAGTTCCTCGCCGTTATGTTTATTGCCGCCTACAATTATTCCTACCTTAATCAGCGCGGGATTGAATATAGTTTTGCTATGACTATTTATAATACGATAGCCACTATGCCAGTAATGGTCGCGCTATCCCGCATCTCACCCATGACAATAGATACCTTCTTTGCATCATTTGGATTTGGGCCACTTATTACAATGCTAGAAATATTCCTGATTATAGGAGTCGCAGATTTTATGGCCGGCAAAATTACTACACACAATACGCACTAAATTCACGCCAAAATGTCAATGGTAAAAAATACAACATTTTACACGATATATCTGTTTTAGTTGTGGAAAAAATCTTTTTTCTATCATTGACAATATAGAAGTCTTTTTTATATCATAGAATTAATAAATATATAAACAGGCAGGATGCGAGGTATGTCTGAATTACCAGAAAAACAAATAAAAAGACTACGTAGTCTTCTCACGGAAGCAGAGACTAATCTTTCCGCAGCTAAAGAATTACTAACGTCGATGTTAGGCGATGGCGATATTATCACCGCGCCAGCCACAACCGTCACCGAGAGCCCAGAAGGCAAAATTATCGAGGGCGTATTTGATGGCCAAATCATGATTGGCCCAGATGGGAAAAATTATCCAGTACCAGCCAACTACGCCAGCAAATCCAAACTCGTCGAGGGCGACATTCTCAAACTCACCATCGGTGATAATGGTAAATTCCTTTATAAACAAATT
>CAMHIH010000036.1 GCA_946185175.1 uncultured Candidatus Saccharibacteria bacterium | reverse complement strand
GTCTACGGCATTGCCGAAAAATTTGCGCCCAGCAACAAGAAGGCTCGCATCGAATTCTACGAAATGATGCTCAAGCTCGGCCTCAATCCGTGACAGTCCGAATCGTACAAGTTCGCTATTAATTGTCTCAAAAGTCTCTAAAACGCACCAACAAAGCCCGCAAGTATTTGCGGGCTTTAAGATTTTATGCTAGAATGAAACAAGTTGCTGGAGTCGTCTAGTGGCAATGACAAGAGACTGTAAATCTCTCGCGCTTCGCGCTTCGTTGGTTCGAGTCCAACCTCCAGCACCAATAGAAACACCCGAGTTCATCTCGGGTTTTTCTATTTGTCTTAAAACCTACGACCAAAATCGTTAATTGGGTATTCATGTTAAAATAGAGAAGAAGAAAACGGAGGTTATTTATGTTTGATTTAGAAAACCGCATTGCAGTAGTATCCGGTGCATCCAGTGGACTCGGCCGCCAAATTGCTCGCGCATTAGCTAAACAGGGCGCCAATCTCGTAATTTTAGCGCGTCGTTTCGAGCGCCTCGAAGCACTCAAGTCTGATATCAGCAAAGATTATGGCGTACAAGTATTACCGATTAAATGCGACGTCACCAATAGCGAAGAAATCCGCCAAGCCGCAGAACAAGCCAAAGAAACATTTGGCCGCGTCGATATTCTGGTAAACTGCGCAGGATCAAGCAAAGATGCCGGCGTGCTAGAAATGACCGATGAGCAGTGGGACTTCACTATCGCCACCGATGAAACTTCCGTCTTTAAGATGACCCGGGCTTTCGCCGCTATCATGAAAGAGCGTAAATATGGTCGCATTATTAATATCTCTTCAATGTACGGCCTAGTTGGCAACACCAAGATCCCAACCATTGCCTATCACGCCTCCAAAGGTGCAGTCGTTAACTTTACCCGCGCAACCGCTGCAGAATTGGCGCCATACGGCATTACCTGTAACTGTATCTGTCCAGGCTATTTTGAAACCGAACTTACCAAGGCCGTCCTCGACACGGATGATTTTCAGGACTTCGCCAAGCAGATGGTTCCAATGGGACGCTACGGCAAAGAGGGCGAGCTCAATCCGGCCATCATCTTTCTAGCAAGCGAAGAGGCCAGCTATGTTACTGGCGCCATTTTGCCAGTCGATGGCGGCTATACAGCCATCTAGGCTAAATTGCAAAAAACTCTACCATAAGGTAAACTCTAATCATGAATGGGAAGTCTAAGCCTTATGCGATTCTAGTTTTCGGCGCTCCAATGAGCGGCAAGACTACTTTCGCAAAACAATTCAGTCAACGTTTTAATGCCCCTTTTCTTAACATTAACGAGCTCTACGAACAATACAAAATTAGCCGCAAAATGGCGATGATTCTGGTTTCCGAAATCGCAAAATGCAAACAAACCATCATCGTAGAAGGCGGTCTCAATACCGAAAAACAACGCAACGAAATGAAGAAGCTCTTGGCCGATGCTGGCTATTCTCCAGTCCTAATTTGGATACAAACCGATACTTCGGCCATCAAACACCGCATGCGTCACAAATTCAAGACCGTAGCCGAAGCGAAAGCTGCCCTCGAAGCCTCATATAAAAAGCTCGAAGCGCCTGCCGAGAGCGAGAATCCACTCGTCATTTCTGGCAAACACACCTTCCAGACACAATGCAAAAACGTTCTCACTGGCATTTCTGAGCGCAAAACAGTGCGCATTAAATGATAATCCAAGACAAAGAATTCGGCGAAGTCATCGTCCGCAAGAGCGCATGGTGCGTTAACCCAAAGTTTTCCGTATCGACGTCTGGCAAGTTGGCCATGTCTGTCCCAGCTCATACTTCAGAATTTCTCGCCAAACGCTGGCTCAACGCTAGCCGTAAGCAAATTCGCGAAAAGCTTCCAATCAACGACCCCAGCACTCAGCGCGCCCGTGACGCTAAAAAGAAAATACTCATGAAGCAAGCGCGCGACTATTTGCCATATCGCCTTGAATTTTGGGCGCAAAAATACGGCTACAAATATAGCGGCATTCGCCTTTCGCACGCCAACACGCGTTGGGGTAGCCGTTCAAGCTCTGGCACCATTTCTTTAAATATAGGCCTCATGAAAGTCCCCGAACCATTACGCGATTATGTTATTTTGCACGAATTGGCCCACATCAATCACATGGATCATTCAGCCGAATTTTGGGCAGAAGTAGGCGAGCACGACCCAAATTACAAACGACATCGCAGTCAACTAAAAAAGTTTTCACCCGGAGTTTAGTGTAAAATATAAGCATGAACAGTATTGCGAATATTATCGGTCCAATTTATCAAAATCTACTCGGCCTCTGCGAAAAACGCAAAATTGCAATCAATCTCGACCTAGAAAATCCATCACGAAAAATTCGCCAGGAGCCACTTCTGCGCCAATTTCTCAAGGATTCACTATCAGTGGCAATTAAAAGTTGCAAACCCGGCAATAAAATTACTATCGCCCAAGATTTATCCAAAAACAATAGCATCCATTTTAGCGTTAAATACGATGGCGACGTCCTGGACGATGTCCAAAAAGCTGCACTCATCGAAAAAGAGTACAATGTGCGATCTCGTTATGGCTATGGCAACACTATCTCAATAGAGATTAATTAAAAAAAATACCCCCTCGCGGGGGATTTTTTATTGTTTCTTTAGCTTCATCGCGAAACCACCGCCTGGCGCCATGTACATTTCGATATGATCGCCGTTGCGTATTAATTTCTCCTCAATAACGTAGCCGAGTTGATGGTCGCGGTAATGCGCATCCTCTGAATCACGATAGATCTTGGCAATATAATTAACGCCAGGTTCCAAGAAATCAATATAAAGCTCAATCTTGCGGCCTTCCTCATTCGTAACACCGCCAACATACCAGTTGCTACCGTCCCATTCCTGACGAGCCACTACAAAGCATTTACCAATCTCACCAACCAGCGGAATTGAGCGTTCCCAGCGCAATGGAACATCACGAATGAACTCAAATAAATCAGGATAACTTGTCTCGTAAATTTGCGGACGATCAGCAGCCATCTGCATTGATGAATATATCGTTACATAATAAGCCAACTGGCGCGTAATTGTCGTAGCCATCCGCTTGGAAAAGTTCGAGACATCCAAAATGCCCGGCGTATAATCCATGCCGCCAGCCAACAAACGCGTAAACGGCAAATAGCATGCATGAGACGGTGACAGAGCGCCACCTTCGTATTCTTGGCCACGAGCACCTTCGCGCGTCATCAAGTTTGGCCATGTACGCTCGATACCAGTGCCCTTAATCGGTTCATGCACATCAAGCATAATGCCATATTTTGCCGCAAGTTCAAGCGCTTTCTGATAATGCAAAACACCCAATTGTGAATGATGGAACTCGCGACGCCCATTAATTGTCATTTTCGAGCCAGCATAGCCAGACTTAATGTAGCGCACGCCATGGTCCTTATAGAACCTATAAGCTTCTTCCATCTGTTTCTCGTAGTTGTCGATGAAGCCTACCGTTTCATGGTGACCAATAATCTCTACGCCATTTGCACGCCCGTAATCCGATACAATCTTCATATCGAAATCTGGAGTCGATTCCATAAACTTATTATGTTCACCATTTTCGAGCCAGTCGCCTTCCCAGCCATCATTCCACCCCTCAATCAATAAACCAGGAATACCAAGATTTTTGCAGGCATCGATATACTGCATTGCGTGCTCAGTTGTTGCACCGTGACGCTCACCTGGAGCCCAAGTCCATTCACCAACATACATCGCCCACCAAATACCAAGGAATTTTGTCGGTTCCACCCAAGAAAAATCATCACGCGGCGGGTCATTCAAGTTTAAAATCATCCGACTAGAAGTCAAATCAAGATCATCGTGCCCCATAATTATGGTGCGCCATGGCGTCGAAAACGGTAATTCAACATAGGCACGCATTCCATCCGATAGTGGAGTAATATCGGCCTTTAATGCCGCGCCATTCATCTTGAGCGTCATGCCGCCATAGTTATAGAGGGCAGCCTCATGAATTGAAACATACGTCGCGCCTACGTCTATGGTTAAAGGCGTGTGTACGGAATCCGTCAACTGGCTAACGGGTTTTTCGGTATAGCTATATTCATAGCGATCTGGTTGATAAGCCGGAATACTCCAGGAGCGCGAGTTGACGTCAACCGCAAACTCCGTTAACTCATCGGCAATTACCATATTCTTCATTTCAGGCTGCGCCGGAATCTCGTAGCGGAAAGCAATACCGTCATCATAGGCACGAAAGCGCATCGTCAATAAGCGATTTGGCTTATCAACTTCTTCAAGATAAATTGCAGTTTCGTTGTAGTTGTTACGAATAATATGCTGTTCACCCCAATAAGCTTTCCAGGTTTCATCGAAAGACTTTGAATAGGCACGAACGACACTAAATCCATCGGCGAGAGGAGAGCTATCTTTGAGCGCAATGCCGAGCCTAGACTGGCGCAATACTAAGCGCTCATCCTTCTTCACAAAATATGAAATTTGACCACGATCAAGAATAAAGGTCACAACCACGCGACCATTTGGTGACTTGATTTCATAGATAGCGTCTGTTTTATTTTTCTTGAACAGATCGCCGAAGAAGCTCACAAAATATTCCTCATTACCATAAGAATATTGTAGCATAAAAACGTATCACAACATTAGCATTTTCACTGCTATAATAACGTTAATGCTTTGGCTAATATTAAGTCTTTTTGCAGCTCTAGGGTGGTCAATCGCCTCATTTTTCGACAACTATGCAACGGACGTAGTTTTTCGCGCCAAAACACCACAGGCAATGAAAATTCTAAACGGCATCGTTTATCTCGTCTTGGCAGCCATCATGTTTTTCGTTGCGCCCCCGGAGCAGATAGAGCTTTGGCAAGTCGCGTTATTGTTATTGTCTGGAGTCGTCACTTCATCGGCATCGATTTTCTATTATCAAGGGCTAAAAACAGAAGAGGCCACCAGTGCCACTATCTACTATCAACTTATCCCGGTTCTATATCTAATAATTGGTTGGATCTTTTTCAACGAGACTATCTCATTGCAGCAATTTCTCGGATTCTTCATCATCCTTTCGGCGCCCATAATTGTAATTTTCTCCAGAAAACGCCCCAAGAGTCGCCGCAAAGAAGTCGCCGCTGGGCTCTATTTCCTCGTCTACACAATCATGGCGGGCGCGTCTGGCCTACTGTCTACGGAAGTCGGCAAAGATATGAATTATCAAACAGTCTTTTTCTATTTTATTTTAGGTAGAGGCATGATGGATATCCTCCTATACTTATGCAATAAATCCTGGCGCCAACGCATCCTGTACATAATGAGGCGCAAAAAGAAACAATTCTTGGCCGCAACTTTGTCCGGAACTTTAATTAGCCTCGCCGGAGAATTCGCTTACCGCCAAAGTCTAATTCTTGGCGTCACCGCACTTGCATCCGTCGTCGCCAATGCCTCCCAATTAGTCATCACATTCATACTAGGAATTGTTCTCTCACTGATTTGGCCAAAATTCGGTCGCGAAAAATTAAAACGACACGTTATCGTGGCTCATCTTATTGCCGTCGTATTATGCGTAGTGGGAGTAATCATCATACAATAGCATGCTGTGGCTCATCATCTGTATCGTAACCGCATTCCTGCATGCCCTAAGTACATTTTTAGACAACTATCTTGTTGATGAATTTTTCAAGGGCCGTACACCACAAGCGCTTAAGATTATCGACGGACCGTTTTGTTTAATTGTCGCAATCTGCCTCGTTACCTATCATGGTATCTACGATGTATCGCCGATCGCTATTCTATTAATGATCTCTTCCGGTGTTCTTCTGGCATTGGCTGACGTGCCTTATTATCTGGGTTTTAGGGGAGAGGAGTCGACTGGCGCCACAATCCTTTTCCAACTCTCGCCGGTATTCTATTTGATTGCGGATTTCCTAATTTTCGGTAAAACCATAACGCCAGAACAGATTATCGCCTTCGGACTCATTCTAGCCGCTCCATTTGTCATATTCCTAACCGAACGCAAATATAAAAAACGCACCAGCAAGCTTAAGTTCATTTCCGTCGTATGTATTATTATCTCCGTAATCATCTATGCTTTTTCCAACTTGTTATTTGCGCACGGAGAGTCCAACTTCGATTTCATCAGCCTCTTTTTCTATTTTCTAATCGGCCAAGGTGTCGCTAGCGCGCTTCTATCATTGACGCAACGTAAATGGCATATTCGTTTCGCAAATGTCGCCAAACGCAATGGATATAAATTTCCAATCGTTTTCTGTCTTAATTTACTAATTTGCACTTTAACAGATTTTCTTTACCGCTACGCACTGATTATCGGCACAGCCGCAATCGTTTCGGTCACTACAAACTCCGCTCAACTTATCCTTACCTTTGTTTTGGGCATATTGCTTACTAAGTTATGGCCAAAATTCGGTCGCGAAAAACTCAATAAGCATATCGTACGCGCTCATTTAGTCGCCACAATTTTAGCCACAATAGGCATCATCATTCTGCAATAACTTGCTAAAATAGAAGCAGGAGAAAATAACATGACAATAACCGCAGAAATACTTATTGCCTTAGTATTAGGCCTCGTGGTCTGTTTCTTTGGCTACAAATTAAAGAAATTAGCATTCGCGATTGCTTGGTTTTTGATTGGTTACACATTGTGTTCGCATTTCGCGCCAGATATTATTGCCTGGATGCCACAGCTCGAAAATCCCGACCTCTGGATGGGGGTCCTACCGATCGCCGTCGGCCTCCTCGCCGCCCTCATGGGACTCACGATTGAACGCCTCTGTATTGCCGCCTTAGCATACATCGTCGTCGTCACTATTGCCATACAGCAATTCGGCGCCAGCTTCCCAATATTTGCAGTCGCTAGCATCGTTGGCGTTATTGCCGGCTGCGTCGCCGTTTCACTAATGAAGCCAGCGATCATTATTCTCACCGCCATCGCCGGCGCCCAAAGCATTTCTACGGCAGTCGTCTCACTCTTTAGCCTGAATGCCGCAACATTATATTTACCAATTTTAGTCATCGCAGCCGTCGTTGGCGCAATTTTTCAGTTCAAAAAAAATAAACACAGCGCCTAAAATATGGCACAATAGAGGAGAAGTGAAGAGGATAGTTTGGATTTTGGGCTTGATTGTGGGCTCAGCTTTTTGCGCCACCACACCAGTCTACGCTGATGACATACCAACCCTGCAGCTATCCCTAAACGGCGTCAC
>CAMHIH010000035.1 GCA_946185175.1 uncultured Candidatus Saccharibacteria bacterium | reverse complement strand
AGGGGCCGTGATCGCCGCCTTTATCTGGGCCCTCGTCCCAGTCGAGGCCAAGCCAAGCCAAAGTATCCTTAATAAGGTCGGTGGCGCCTTCGACGTAGCGAGCCTGATCGGTGTCCTCGATGCGCAAAATGAAAGTACCTTCTTTGCCTTGTTGTTTTGCAATCAGGTATGGATAAATTGCCGAACGAACATTACCAATGTGAATATAGCCGGTCGGCGACGGCGCAAAACGAGTAACTGCTTTCATAGATAATATTATACAATAAAATACCCCTGTTTGCTAACAATGAAAGTGGGGTATTATTTTTTGTGTTCCAATGCGGTTTTAATATCTTCGATTTGGTCGCGCAACTCGGCGGCACGTTCAAACTCGAGATTGGCAGCGGCAAGTTGCATTTGTGAAGTGAGTTCTTTGACGATTTGCGGATATTCTTCGCGCGGAATCTTGCGAAGGTCGAGCTTATTACTCTTCTCTTTTTCTGGAATGATGGCGCGGAGGCCTTGGCTAATTTCTTTGGCGACCGAGCGTGGTGTAATATTGTGCTCTTCATTGTATTTCTGTTGGATTTTGCGACGGCGATAGGTTTCTTCGATGGAGCGTTGCATACTGCCAGTCATAGTGTCGGCATACATAATGACTTTGCCTTCTTCGTGACGAGCGGCGCGACCAATAGTCTGAACAAGCGCAGATTCGGAACGCAAAAAACCTTCTTTATCGGCATCAAGAATTGCAACGAGGGAGACTTCTGGCAAATCGAGGCCTTCGCGCAACAAGTTAATACCGACTAGCACATCGTAAACGCCGGCGCGAAGATCGCGCAGGATGTCACCGCGTTCAAGCGTGTCGACATCACTGTGGATATAGGCGGTCTTAATGCCAAGATCTTTGAGGTGTTCCGATAAATCTTCAGCCATGCGCTTGGTGAGCGTCGTAACAAGAACGCGTTGATGTTTGGCGATGCGTTGGTCGATTTCTTCAACGAGGTCGTCGATTTGATTTTCGCTTGGGCGAACTTCGATTTCTGGATCTAGCAAGCCAGTTGGACGAATGACTTGTTCGGCTGGTTTCGGGCTATGCGAGAGTTCATATTCGCCTGGTGTGGCACTAGTATAAATAACTTGGTTAATGTGTCGATCGAATTCAGCGAAAGTTAGAGGGCGATTGTCTAGTGCGCTCGGTAGGCGAAAACCGTATTCGACGAGCGTTTCTTTGCGAGCATGATCACCGTTAAACATACCGCGGACTTGCGGTAAAGTCATATGCGACTCGTCGATAATCATTAAATAGTCTTCTGGGAAGAAATCGAGCAAAGTTGATGGTGGTTGGCCAATCAGGCGTCCTTCAAGGTGGCGCGAGTAGTTTTCAATGCCCTTCACAAAACCGGTCTGCTCAAGCATTTCTAGGTCGTATTTAATACGTTGACTAAGTCGCTGTGCTTCCAGATATTTTTCGTGTTTATTGAAATATTCCAGACGGTCCTTATATTCGGCACGAATATTTTCAATGGCACGATCGAGTGATTCTTTTGGCGTGGCGTAATGGGTATTTGGAAAAATGCCGATTTCTTCCGGCTCGGAAATAACCTCGGCGGTAAGTGGGTCAATGACTTTAATTTTTTCAATGCCATCAAAACCGAATTCGATGCGATAAGCATGTTCGCCGGACGCGGGAAAAATATCTACGACGTCGCCACGGACGCGGAAATTGCCTCGTTCGAATGCGATATCGTTGCGATGATATTGTATTTCGGTCAAAGTATGGATGAATTCATTAAAATCAAACATTTGGCCACGGGCGAGCCGAATGGCCATTTTGCTATAGTTTTCTGGCGAGCCGATACCATAAATGCAGGAAACTGAGGCCACAATTAAGGTGTCGCGACGCGTTAGGAGCGCCTCGGTGGCGCCATGGCGTAGGCGATCGATTTCTTCATTAATGGCGGAATCTTTTTCGATATAAGTATCCGTACTGGCAATGTAAGCTTCTGGCTGATAATAGTCGAAGTAAGAGACAAAATAATGTACTTCATTTTCGGGGAAGAATTCGCGAAATTCGGAATATAACTGCGCAGCAAGGGTTTTGTTGTGTGCTAATACGAGTGTTGGACGGTTGTATTGTGCGATGATATTAGCCATGGTAAAAGTTTTGCCGGAACCGGTGACGCCAAGTAGGGTCTGTTCTTTGCGGCCAGCATAAAGTCCATCCATCAGGGTTTTAATTGCCTGAGGCTGATCGCCAGTTGGCTGATATTTGCTGTGTAATTTGAAGTTCATCTCTATTTATTATATAGCATTAGTACAAAAAACGCCCCCTTGTGGGGGCGTTAGTGTTTTTTGAATTAAGCGGCTGCTGGAGGGGTTTGGGTGCCATTTTGGCCATTTACCCAATCGTCGCCCTGTTGCGGTGCTGGTGCAGCTGGTGCGGCTGGTTGACCACCTGCTGGGGCGGCTGCGGCTTGAGCTTCGCCTTTTGGTCCAATATATTTTGCATCACCGAAGCCGAGGATACAGGTGAAGATTGGTGATAGAAGAATGAGGCCAACGGCAAAACCACCACTCTTACCAAATGATTTGGCGAGCGCCACCATCATCATGATAATCCAGGCGAGTGCACCAAATGGGATGAAACAAAGGAGGATATACCAAAAACTAATACCGACAATCTTGCTCAAGACATAGACGTTATAGATCGGAATAAGGCACTTCCATCCCTCTTCGCCGGCCTTGGTGAAGATTTTCCACTCGGCAACTAGAACGACAACTGAGAGTGCGAGGCTAATTAATGCGCTGATTAAGCTAATCCCGCTAGTGTCGGCAGTGGTCGTACTGTAGCTATAGCTATAGCTAGTGGCTAATAGTAATAATAAATCCATGTTTGGAATCTCCTTTTTAAACTTTTATTAAGCTTCTGCTTTTAATTTAGCATATTTTTGTACCAATTGGCAGAAAACATCGCCGCGTTCTTCGAAGTTCTTAAAAAAGCCATAGCTGGCAGCGGCCGGCGATAGTAGGCAGCTATGCCCTTCAGCGGTAGTTTTGAAAGAAATTTTTACAGCTTCTTCTAAGTTGGCGACATGTAGGACATTTTGTGAATACGGGGCTTCGTCGAAGATGCGCTGGAATGTTGTGTCGGTGTCTGGCAATAAAATGACATTGCGAATGTTGCTGTGGCGAATGAAATCAACCAACGGATGATAATCTAATCCGCGATCCATTCCGCCGAGGATGATTGTGTCGGTATTCGGAACAGCGTTAATTGCCTGAATGACGGCCTCTTGCGCAGTGGCGATTGAATCGTTATAAAACTTGATGCCCTGAAATTCTCCAACAAATTCTAGGCGATGACGCAAACCCTTAAAACTTGCGACGGCCTGAAGGCACTGCTCTTCGCTAAGCCCAAATTCCTCGCAGGCGGCAATAGCGGCGGCGATATCATACTTGTAGTGTTCGCCAATAAGACTAGTCTTGATTTTACTAAAATCGACGACATGGTCTTGTAGAAGATTAATCTTGTGCATTGGCAAGGCATCGATTTCTTCTTGGTGCGTGTGTTGGAAAATGTCGCCATAGATTAAAAGATCATTGCTGTGTTGAAAATGAAAAATATTTTTCTTGGCATTAAAGTAGTCTTCTGGTTTGGCGTAATGGTCGAAATGCTCTTCGTAGAGATTAAGCAGAATTGCGACGTGCGGGCTAGCTTGTACGTACTCAAGTTGATGACACGATAACTCTAATACAATTATCGTATTCGACTCGATTTCGTCGATAATATCAAAACACGGTTTACCAATGTTGCCGGCAAAAATAGCATTGCGTTGGTTCTCGTGGAGGATGTGGTAAGTCAGGGATGCGGTCGTACTTTTTCCCTTTGTTCCCGTAACGCCGATAATAGGGTTTTGACAAAAGCGCAGAAATAAATCCGTACATGAGGTAATTTTGGCCTTTTGACTAGCATCAAGTTCGTTTTTGATGGCTACGCCGGGCGACTTGATGACGATGTCGAAATCGTCAACGTGGGTTAGATAGTTGTCGCCACAAAAAGTTTCAATGTTGTCAATTTGCACTTCGTTTTGGTCGGCAACGGCAATATGGGCTTCTGGCAAATTATCTTGGACGAATCGTAGAAAACTCTTACCCTCGCGACCAAAGCCAAGAATCAAAAGGCTTTTATCTTTTAGGAAATCAATGATGTCGTGTTTCATGCGTTTTCCTCTCCGGCTGGTTCGGATTTTGACTGTTCGGTAAATTTTTCGGGATGCATTAACATTTCGAGGTATTGTTCTGGAATGTTGTGTTGCGGGTTGAAATATTCTTCAACGCCATAGCCGCTGGATTCAACCTTAAGATTTTTCTTGTAGTAATCGTAGAGAACTGGATTCTGTTCGGGTTTTAGCGCGATGCCCTTATCGATGGAGAAGGAAATTTCTTCGCGAGTGCCAACGCATTCGAATGGCTTGGTGGCATCTGGTCGTACTAAGCCAATGAATATATCTAGCAAATCTGGGTCGTCAAGCATGTTGCGACCAAAAATTTGCCAGAGTTTGACGTCGGAGACGAATGGATACAACATGATGTAAACATAGAGACATTTTGCGCAATGTCCGCACCATTTGTTTTCTTTGGTGCCAACGTTGCAGCTGCGGAAAACATCAAGATAGAGCGGATGTTGAATAAAACGTTGTACGATGCCGTACTCATTGAGACAGCGCAAAAGGCTAAAATAATGGATCTTGTCAGTGAGATAAGTTTGCACATAATGGTCGAAGTCTTGCTCGAACTCAAAACTCTTGGAATATTGATGATTGATGGTGGTGCCGACAATGTTGCCTTCGTTGGCGGAAGCCTCGTTCGATAACACAACGTATTCTTTGAGGTTGAGATAGGCCATAATGATGCTGGCGAAGGCTAAGCAGGATGAAAACGGAATATGTCCGTTATAAAAGCCCTGTTGATTAAGGTCGAGCATTAATGGATCGAGTGTCAGATTGAAGTTGACGATTTGATCCATAGCATAGCCGCCAACCTTGGCGCAGTTAATGGCGGCAATATTGGTAGGATAAATATCGCGGTTGTATTGCAGAATTAAATTTTCGCTACGGGTTGGTTGTAATGCTTCGAGTGTGACGACGGAATCCTTGCCGCCGCCGACCGGAATGAGGTTGCCCTTAAATTGGTCATGAATGTGAAAGTGATAGACACCTTCAGCTGGTTCGCATTCGATGGTTAGGAAATCGTCGTATTCCATACGGATTTCGTTGCGATACATACATTCTTCGAGCCCGTGATAAAAAAGCTTTTTGAAAAATTCGCACTGCTCTGGCAGTAACTTGCCAGCCTTAATGACGAATTTTGGTGAAAAAGTTAGTTTGTAGTAGTTGATTGCATTGATGATACCGAAGTTGAAGAAAAGATATTCAAGGAAGCTTTCATTAATAAAATCCGGGCGCAAACCCTGGATGTCGGAAGTGTTAATAAAGACGGTCGGCTGAAAAGTATATTCGCCTGTTTTGTAGGTGTAAGTAACATGAATACCGTCGGCCCTGTAATCGACATTGTATGACTCGAAGATGAATTCTGGGTAATTTTTGCGGATAGCGTAGCGGTCACGATTGTCGTAAGCTTCTTGCTGTTCGAGATAATCGCGCAAAATATTCATAATAATGCCATTGAAATTGGGGTCCGATTGAGCGAACCAGTTGATGTTGTCAGAATTCGCTTCGATGATGGGCCAAACTGCGCGCCAACAATCTTCGATAACGGTTTCATATGGTTCGACAGTAATGCGATATCGTCGCACGACGGATTCGATGTATTTTTTGCAATCTTCTATTGAGGTAGCCATTAAGCTTATTTTAACATCTTAACGAGGTTTTGCGAAAAACTGAGATTAAGGGGGTAACAGATTGACTTTTATGGAGTTTTGCGGTATAATAAACGCTTATGGATGGTGACTTGATTAGGATTCGTGGCGCACGCGCAAATAATCTAAAAAATATTGATTTGGATATTCCGCGCGATAAGCTAGTTGTAATTACTGGCCTATCCGGTTCGGGTAAATCTTCTTTAGCTTTTGATACGCTTTATGCCGAGGGGCAGCGTCGTTATGTTGAGTCACTTTCGAGCTATGCTCGAATGTTCTTGGGGGTAATGGATAAGCCAGATGTCGATTTAATTACTGGTCTATCGCCGGCAATTTCGATTGATCAAAAATCTACTTCACGCAACCCGCGTTCGACTGTGGCAACGGTGACGGAGATTTATGATTACTTGCGTTTGCTATTTGCGCGAATTGGTGTACCGCACTGCCCGATTTGCCATAAAGAAGTGGCACGCCGTACGGTACAAGACATTATTGACCAGGTGCTTGCTCTGCCAGTCGCCTCAAAATTAATGATTATGGCGCCGATCGTGTCGCAGAAAAAAGGTTCTTTTTCGCACATTGGGGAGCAATATCTAGCTAAAGGTTTTGCGCGAGCGCGTGTTGACGGTATTATTTATGCACTCGATGAGTGGCCAGAATTAGACAAAAACTTGCGCCATGACATTGAGATTATCGTGGATCGTTTCGTGATGGGGCCAGGCATGGAGAGTCGCATTTCGCAATCAGTCGAACAGGCGTTAGATCTTGGCAATGGCCTGATGCAGGTATTAAAAATCAACGACAATACGACGGCGCTCGGTCAAAATAATGTCCGCACGGATAACGCTGAAGTGATTTCGTATTCACAGCGTTACGCTTGTCCGGACCACCCAGACGAATTGATTCCAGAGCTTGAGCCTCGCCTCTTCTCTTTCAATGCGCCGCAGGGTGCCTGTCCAACCTGTACTGGCCTTGGTACGCGGATGGAAATTGACCCGAGTTTGGTTTTGAACCCTAATTTAACAATTGCCGAGGGCGGCATCCGGCCATATAACCGCATCAATCAGGACTCTTGGTGGCTGAAACGATTGACTTCCGTAGGCGAGCGCCATGGTTTTTCGGTGCGCCAACCAATCCGCGAGTTGTCGGATGATGCAATTCAGAAGATTTTGTATGGTACGGGTGATGAAAAGTATCACGTCAAGCTAAGTAACGGCTACACCTATGATGCCGTCTATGAAGGCGTAATTCCAAATCTTGAAAAGCGTTATAAAGAAACTGAGTCGGATTTTATTCGTAAGGATATCGAACGCTTTATGCGTGAGCGTGTCTGCCAGACTTGTCATGGCGCGCGTTTGAAGCCAGTAGTTTTGGCCGTCACGATACACGATTTAAACATTATGGACATGTGCTCGATGGACGTTGAGCGTACGATTGAAGTGTTGGACGGCGATTTAGGCTTGAATGAGAATGAAAAACTGATTGCTAAACCAATCTTGAAGGAAATTCGCAGCCGGGTTGGATTTATGCGCGATGTGGGTTTGAATTATCTTGAGCTAAGTCGTTCGGCCGCTACTCTGTCTGGCGGTGAGGCGCAGCGTATTCGTTTAGCGACGCAAATTGGCTCTGGCTTGCAAGGAGTGCTTTACGTGCTTGATGAGCCATCGATTGGCTTGCATCAGCGCGATAACGATCGTCTGATTGCTACCCTGCGACATTTGCGTGATCTAAAGAATACAGTGATTGTAGTTGAACATGACGAGGATACGATTCGTTCGGCGGACTACCTGGTAGATATTGGTCCTGGCGCTGGTATTAATGGCGGTAAAGTGATTGCGGCTGGTACGCCAGACGAAGTGGCAAAGGTAAAAGATTCGATTACTGGCCAGTATTTGAGCGGTGTAAAGAAAATTGATACGCCAAAGAAGCGTCGCAAAGTGACGGATAAAACAAAATATCTCGAAATTATCGGTGCGCGCGAAAATAAT
>CAMHIH010000034.1 GCA_946185175.1 uncultured Candidatus Saccharibacteria bacterium | reverse complement strand
CGAGTGAAATAGGTGTTGATAAGGCTACTGTGGGTAGCAAAATTAAAGAGTTGGGTATTGAGGGCGTTGAATATAAAGATAAAAGAGGAATTATATGTACTTTTCTATCGCCAGAACAGCAAGCGGATGTTATAGAAAGTTTGAATAATAGAGCAAAAATTGGTGAACAGCCAGAAGGCTATCTCAGTGTGTATGCTTTTGCTGAAGAGATTGGGCTTGATGGAGCGACTGTTATGAAGAGAGTGAAGCAATTAAATATCGAAGGAACTGAATACAAAGATGAAAGAGGAGTCGTCTGTACTTTTCTGTCACCAGAACAGCAACAACAAATCAAAGACTCGTTAGATTATTTAATCTCAGCAGATGAGGCCCCAGAAGGATATCTTACTGCAAGAGCTTTTGCGAGTGAAATAGGTGTTGATAAGGCTACTGTGGGTAGCAAAATTAAAGAGTTGGGCATTGAGGGCGTTGAATATAAAGATAAAAGAGGAATTATATGTACGTTTTTATCTCCGGGAGAACAGAATGATTTAAGAGATTATATAGAAGAAAGTTTTGCTGGCACAAGTATCCCGGAGAATGCAGTGGCATTTTATTTAGATCTTGCTAAAAATAGTATTATCCAAAGTCTTCGCCCAGATTGGCTCAAAAATCCAGATACTGGGCGTAATTTGGAGGTGGATGTATTTGTTAATCCACCTGGGATAGGAATAGAATATGATGGATGTTTCTACCATCAGGACGTTGAGCGTGATGTAAAAAAAGATAATATAGCACGACAGAATGGGTATCATATAATACATATTCGTGAAGATGGTTGTCCAGAGATGCCAGAAGGATCATATTGTATAAAACGTAAAAACAATAATGACGATACGGATTTGGGCGAGTGTATCAGAAAATGTTTTGAGATGTTAGATATTCCTATACCTGATATCGATGTAATTCGGGATAAAAAGGATATTATGGCGTTTATGCGACAAAGAGTACTCGTTAAACTTGATTCAGCTAGGACATTTGGGGAATTATCGGTTGCTTTTTAGCTTTTGTCTTTTTTTGTGGATGGATTTTGATGGTAAATGGGATATAAAAATCAGGTTGGTTTAAAAATTCAAGATTCCGATTTGTAAGCTCAAAATACAACCTTTCGTTAACTCTATCTGTTATTGTTGGCCAAATTATACCATATTTTGCTAGTGCATACAAAATGAATAGCCTTCAAGAATTCTGTGAATTCTTGAAAACACAATAATACTTCTCTATCTATTATCACGCGGTAATTTATCTTATAATATAGCCATGAAGAATGAAATCGAGGCTCAATTTTTAGACATTGACAAAAACGCCATTCGCGAAAAACTTAAAGCTATTGGCGCCACACTGGTAAAACCAGAAGTTTTAATGCGCCGTGTTGTTTTTTATACCGGCGAGCACTCCTTTGCGCGCGTACGCGACGAAGGCGACAAAATCGTCATGACCTACAAAAACGTCAGCGACGATCATTCCATTCTTGGCACCAAAGAAGTCAACATCGAAGCAAAAAACTACGACGATGCCATTCTGTTCATGCGAGGTTGTGGTCTCAAAATTAAAGCCCGCCAAGAAACCAAACGCGAAATCTGGACTTACGACAATGTCGAAGTTTGCATCGACACTTGGCCATGGCTCCCTACTTTCATGGAAATTGAAGGGCCTTCCGAAAAATCCGTATGGGACACTGCCAAAAAACTCGGCTTCGCCAAAGCTGATGCCAAATATGGCTCCGTTGATACTACCTATCAAAGCTACTACGGGATTGATACCGATACGGTCAATTTACATACACCAGAAATCCTCTTCGACATGGAACCGCCAAAATGGGCCCAAAAAAGATCGATGGATAAACTTGCCTATGTATCATATCTAAAACATCTTGATTTACCAAAGTCCGACTTCATCATTCTTTCCGGCGGCTCTCTTCTCTTGCGCGGCCTTCGCGAAAGAACGGCCGACCTCGATCTTTGCTCCACTAAAAAATTAGCCAAACAATTAAAACTAGACCAAGCTCCAACCGATGAGCATGGTTACCACATGCCATTCGACCATTGTCAGATGATGGATGACTTTGAAAAATTCGAATTCGACATCGTAGACGGCTTCCAATGCGAAACGCTCGAAAGCATACTCGCCTTTAAGCGTCGCGCCAATCGACCTAAGGATCAGGCCGACATTGCAAATATTGAAGCCGCGCTAAACAAATAGGATTAGCTTATCACCGAGCTAGCATAAGCCACATTGTGCGCCAAAGCTTGTTTTTCGAGCCTTGCCGCGCGCTCATCATCATTAATTGAAGAATTTACAGAATGCTTTACGCGAGCCGCTTCTTCTGCCTTTTTGCCATCATTCCAGCGGTCAAGCGTGCCGACAAGATATCCAGTGATGCGGCGCAAGCGTTCAAACTTACCGCCGAAATATCGATCATGTGCTTCAAAATATTGCTTCGCGGTCTCTTCATTGCTATGTTTTGCAATCAACGCTACTCCCGCCTCGACTAAACGACTTACGTGCAAATTCTCATACTGATCAAATTCTTTTAGAACTTGCTTAATTTCATCGGCCGGAACTTTCGCGTACTCATTCAAAGATTTTTTAAAACGATCAAATTCAAACTTAGTTGCGTCACTTGGATTGAAGTAAATTATATTTTTCATGTATGCCCTTTTTATCTTACGAAAATAATTATAAGCACTATATATAGCGTGGTCAAGCATAAAAAATACGCCATATCTAGTGTTATTGTAAAAAATACAACATTGTCTCTTGGGCGTAAAAAATGAACAATTTTATTAATCAAGCCACTGCAAATCTGTTAAATAAATCACTTCGCAACTCGTCCTCGTATCAAACGGATGCTCTACGTGATCAGTGCGCACCAGGCTAGATTGCACCGAATGAACCAAGCGTCCGTCGCCATCATAAAAATCCGCCGAGACCAAAAAGCCCTTCATTTCAATATAGTCTCCTCGTTTCACCTTCTTTAACCGAGTGCGCAATTCGCCATCATCCACAATCATGTGATTATTCGAATACATAGCATTAAATTCAATGTTATTAACGCCCGCTTCATCAAGCAAATCCCATAAATACTTCACATTAAGCACTCGTGCCACATGGCCCCACTTTACCCTATTGGCGAATTCTGCCGCCTTTCCCCAGGCCATACTTATATCGCGCGGCACCGCCAAGTCAAACGCGCTCGCATCTTTTTCATCATCATAATCATCCAACTGCACTACTAGACCCTTTATGTCGTATTCTGCCAAAAAACTCATGTCGACTTTATATCCATTCCCGCTGATAGTTTTTCTTGCGCTATCAATGCGCCCCTCTTTTAGTGCATCGTCCACGCTAGTCTGCAAAGGCTCCGGAATCCCAGCAATCGCCCGATGCGCGTGAAGCCACTGTGGCAGCATAAATGCCACCGCTACCGCAGCAACTAACAATAAAACGCCCAAAACCTTCGCTCTGCGTATTAGTTTTTTCTTCTTTTTCTCTTTTTTCTTTCTGTTAATTGCCGCCATATCAATATCTTCGGCAATCTTTTTCAGATCTCCACTAATAGCGATTTGCCACTGGTTAAAAGTCGTCTCATTCACCTTTTTTGCAGCAAAATCATTCAGTAATTTCTGCTTCTGCTCAATCTTGGATTCTACCTGTCTCCGAAAATCATCTGCCTCTGCTTTGCTAATCCGCCCCTCCGACAATTCGTGTTCAATTTTATGGATGCAATTTTCTGCGTCAGCGTTCATAATTCTCATGTTATCACGCATTGACTAACACGTAATTTTATCTTATAATTTCGGCACACATCTAGTTGTTGTTCCTTAAAGTGATTGGAGATGATTATATGGAACACATCATCGGCTTTTATATTCCAATCGTGGATGGACCAAGCGTCGATGATTTAACCCACGCTGCTGACGCACTCTACCGCGCAGACCATCCGCGCAAACCCAGCTGCGCCGAAATCAACGCGGCCGCTATCGCCCGAGGTGAGCATCCACCCTACAAGGATGACGACGATGAACAACTTCGCTACGTCACTCTCGCTATGGCGCAACTCCGCTTTGCCTATAAAGGCGAATTTATCAAGAGAAGACGCTTCAGAGTCTATGCCACCAAAATCGTCCAAGAAGACGATTACTATACCATCTACTGCAAACAGACTTTTACCTACAAACGCAATCTGGTTGCCAATAACGGCGACATCATCAGACTCTACCCACGCGAACCATACGATTTCGTTATCCGCTATAATGCCAAACTGCGCGGCGGTCGCATCAAATCCATCGCGCGTGGCTACGGCCCAAACGACAAAGCCCCATCACACGAATACCCGTTAGATTAGGAATCTAACGGGTTCTTTTTTTTATTTAATTTTTAATTTAAATTCAATCTCACGATTCTCGGACGCTGCCGTCAAGCGCCAACGATGTTTGTCGGCCACCGCTTTCGCAATCGCTAAACCAAGACCAGTCCCATTAGCAGTCTTGTCCACCTGATAGAACCGATCAAAAATTCTCGCTATCTTTTCTTTCGGAATCGTCTTGCCATCATTCTTTATTGTCAAGGCGCTATCGTTCAGGCTTATTTTAATCCAACTTTTCGAATACTTCACTGCATTATCTAGCAATATATTTACAATCTGCTCAAAATCCGCCGCAAAAGTCTCCACCTCACATTTATCCGGCAACTCAACGGTAATTTTTTTCTTGCCCAAACGCGGCTCTACAATTTGTACTTTATCTTTAACAATTTGTACCAAGTCAGCTTTTTGTTTCTTCACAACAACCGAAACATCGTCCGTCCGTGCCAAAGTCAACAAATCAAGCACTAATTGATTTGCGTGAGTCAACTCTGTATCAATATTCGAAGACCAAGGCTCTTCCGTTGCGTCTAGTGCTTCAAAATTCGCCCGAATTGCCGCAATTGGCGTCTTCAACTCGTGCGAAGCATTTGCAATAAAATCCCGCTGTTGTTCATAGGCCTGTTTAACTGGGCGAATCGCTCGTTCAGCGTATAAATAACTAATGATTAGCACGATCAATTCAATGCCAACGCCAACCAAAAATAACGTAAACAGCAAATCTTGCGAAATATTTTTGCGCTCTTCCTGAATCGCTTCGCGAAAAGTCTTTTCGTAGCTACCAGACTCGAAAGCTGGCGGCATAACCCCACGTTCATCTCTCGATTTTTGCCCAACTGTCGCCCCTATAAAAATCAATGAAAATGCCACTATGATAATCGATGTTGCCACCAACATAATCATCCAGATAATACGATTCCGTAGCTGCGTAAACATTCTATTTCTCCACTAATTTATAACCGAGTCCGCGCACGGTCATAATCTCTGCCTTTTTGCTAATTTTCTTTAGCATTTTACGTAAACGTGAAATATAAACTTCTATATAGTTATCCTCACCGTATGCCTCGCCGCCCCAGACTTTACTCAATAGATATTCCTTCTTCACGATATGCTCTGGTGTTTTGATTAATTCGTGCATAATATCCGCTTCTTTTCCGGTCATTTTCTCGCCGTTCAAGCTCTTTTCGTCGGTATTATATGTTAAGTCTAAGAAACTAATCGTCTCCTGTTGTAAATCTTGCGGCCGACGCGTTAAAGCCATGATTCGCGCCACTAATTCCGCAGTCTTAAACGGTTTAGCTAAGTAATCATCAGCACCCATATTCAGACCACGCACTTTATCTTCTACTTCCGATAAAGCCGACAACATAATCACTGGCGTATTGATGCCTTTTTCGCGGATTCTTTCCAAAATCTCCAAACCAGACAACTTTGGCAACATAATGTCCAAAATAATACAGTCATAAATGCTCGCGACCGCCATATTTAAACCTTCTTCACCATCAAACGCGATATCGGTCTTTATTTCTTGCTTCTCAAGATTGTGTTTTACGGCTTCTGCTAAGAATTTTTCGTCCTCAACATATAATACTCTCATGCTTTCTCCTATCTTATAATCTTATTCTACAAACCGTTCCTAAACCGAAGCTTAAAAACCTTAAAATGATTCTACCACAACCTGTCATACCCCTTATGTATTATTGACTTTTTTAGCGTTCTGTGCTATAATAACATCGAGTTGTCCCAAAACTCGCACCTTGAGAATTCTTTTTGATCATCTTTCGACGAGATTTTTCTTCGTGCGCACGCCATCGAAAAGGAGGTAGTTAACTATGGCGAAGAAAAAAGAGAAAATTCCCTACGTCAAAACCGTCTGGTTATTTGTGGGGAAAACTCCCCATCAGGAACTCGACGGCAACAAACTTTGGATCGTTACTGACCGCATCCACGGGGGCATTATCCCCCACTGTCGGCTCAGTTATAACTACGATCCCCGGCGTCATCGCCTGACTGTATTCGATATGAAAAAAGGGGAGAAAATTTTCGATCGTGAGGCATACTATGGCTCAGCCTTCGAGATTAAGGACCCTCAGAAACCCCGCGCCCGGGTAACTCTGCTACGTTACCCGCATGGCGTAGAAAACGCCATTCCCTGGCTCTGCGGTTTCTATAATCCGGCGCTTCGTACGGACGACAAGCAGAAATTCCGTGAAATTCGCCATGAACGACGCGGAGAGCTTGGCCTCAACTGGATGTCCCAGGGGCAAAACCATCGTGGCAAGTCCCACCGCTTCGCATCCGTCAACATCGAGGGCACCAATCACCTGATTGCGGCCTATGCAACCAGTAACATGGATAAACCCGAAATCAAACAGATCCTCGCCGATTGCCAGGACCAGCGCTTCCCGGATGAATTCGTCCGCAATGTTCTGTATACACAGGCAGATTTTCGAAAAGACGACTTCAACATCGCCATGGTATAAGTCATGACGATTCAAGGGCCGAGTTTCACCTCGGCCCTTTTCCACCCCTGGCGAAAACCGTCAAATAATTATATAATATACAGAATGTTAGTTTCAGATTTTAATTACAATCTCCCTGAAGAGAATATCGCCAAGCGCCCGCCAAAAATTCGAGGCACTACCCGCCTGCTCGTCCTCAATAAACAGACCGGCGAGATTACCGACAGCCACTACGCCAACATTGCCGATTTTCTCGAGCCAGGCGATCTAATTATCCTTAACGACACTCGCGTTATGCGCGCTCGTCTTTTTGTTACTCTTCCCGATGGTCGCCCACGCGAACTCGTCGTCCTCGAAAAGCACAAATCAGATCTTAATACCGTCATGTATCGCGGCAAACTCCACGCTAGCGACGTCCTCACCGTTAACGATTCCGACGACCAAATCACCGTCCAAGAAATCCTTGGCAACGGTACCGCCACCGTCAGCAGTAACCGTCCACTCGCCGATATCGTCGAAGCCCACGGCAACGTTCCGCTTCCACCATATCTCCATCGCGATGCCGACGCCGACGACATTAAGCGCTATCAGACCGTTTGGGCTAAAGAACTCGGCTCCGCCGCCGCTCCAACCGCCAGTCTCAACATGACCAAAGAAACCCTCGTCAAACTCAAAACCAAAGGCGTTCAAATCCAATACCTTACTCTTCATGTTGGCCTTGGCACTTTCCTGCCAATTCGTAGCGACAATGTCGAGGAGCACCATATGCATTCTGAGTGGTTCCAAATTCCTGCCGAAACAATCAAGGCCATTGAAACTACTAAGGCTGCCGGCCATCGCGTCATTGCCGTCGGTACCACCGTCACCCGCACGCTCGAATTCTGGGCCAAATCTGGCAAAACCGAAGGCGAAGATGATATTTTCATCTATCCTGGTTTCAAATTCGAAGTCGTTGACGCTCTTCTCACCAATTTTCACGCGCCAAAGTCCACCGTTTTAATGCTTGCCGCCGCTTTCGCCGGCTGGGAACACTTGAAACCCGCCTACGACCACGCCGTAAAATCCGGCTATCAATTATTAAGCTACGGAGATTCCATGTTCATATGCTAAAGTTTGACATCAAAAAGCAGACCGGCCTCATGCGCGTCGGCACTATTCATACCCCACACGGCGACATTGAAACGCCAGCCTTTATCGGTGCCGCTACTCGCGCTTCCGTCAAAGCCCTCACTCACGCCCAAATGCGCGAGCTAGGCAGTCAAGGCATTCTTGCTAATACATATCACCTTATTCTCGCC
>CAMHIH010000033.1 GCA_946185175.1 uncultured Candidatus Saccharibacteria bacterium | reverse complement strand
ATTAATTTTCCAGCGCTATCAGCGTGGACAGAGCGTAAAAACTATTACATTGAACATATTTCAAAAACCGAAAACGTTAAATCCATCCTAGTCTCCATTGCGGATAAGATTCATAATATGTCAGAAATTCTGCGCGAATACAACGAGAAGGGTGATGATGTTTGGCAAAACTTTCATGTCGATAAAGGACGCGAAATCTGGTTCTTTGAAGAAGTTTTCAATGCTATTAAAAACAAACCAAACGTTCCAGCCGTAGCAATCGCAGAATACGATCGTATTCTTGATGAACTAAAAAAACTAGACGATCGAAGCTACCATTAAAACTTATCAATAATTTGATAGGGGAGCAATGCGCATTTTGTGCGAGCTGGCATTTTTGCGATATCTTGTAGGGCCACTAAATTGCCGACTTGTTCTTTGCTATATTCTTCCCCCAATATCATCGCGCGATAGTTCTTTAGTAAAGCTTTTGCCTCTTTTTTGCTTTTCCCGACAATTTCGTCCAAGATAATATCTGCGGCGGCCCTCGAAATTGCGCAGCCAGTGCCAGTAAACTTGCCGGCTACTATTGTTCCATTTTTGATCGCGAGCTGAATCTTTAAAGTATCGCCGCAACTTGCATTCTCGAGTATTGATTCAATGTCGGGATTTACTAATTCGCCGTCATTAAATGGGTGATTATTGTGGTCGATTATTACGTCGTTGTACATTTATTCTATCCCCATTTTCTTTTGAACTTTTTTTAATGCGATAATCAAGCGATCGACCTCGCTTTTTGTGTTATAACATGCGAGGCTTACACGAACCACTGGCCCATAATTAAGCTCTTCCAGCAAAGGCTGTGCACAATGAAAACCCGAGCGCACATAGATTTTATCTTCATTTAATGATTGTGCTACGTCATGCGGATGTACGCCATCAATCGTGAAGCAGATTATATCATTCCCTGGCAAGACATTAATGTGGGGGATTTCGCGCATTTTGTTTCTGGCATACTTGTAGAGCGCTATTTTTTCGTCGCTAAAGTAGCCGTTCTTTTGAATCCATTCAATCGCGGCTACTAGGCCTACGGCGCCCGCCACATTTGGCGTGCCCGCTTCGAAGCGTTGTGGAATATCTGCCATTTGTGCCTCAATGGAAGTATGATGCCAATTCGAGTTAGTAGCACGATGTACTGTATCGACCATCTCGCCGCCCCAATAAAGTGGCCGCATCTTTTCGAGTAGACCTTTTTTGGCGACCAATACGCCAACCCCCATTGGTCCATACATTTTATGGCCAGAAAAAGCCAACAAATCAATATTATTCATTGATATTTTTTCATTGGCGACCCATTGCGCCGCATCGACGAGCCTTATGCGACAATAATCATTTGAATTATTGAGAATCTCATTCAGGCGTGTTTCCTTACCTAGCACATTTGACCAGGCGGAAATGGCTAATATGTCCGCTTTGGTACTTAATTTTGGATGTTTCAAGATATCATTATTGGCGTCAGCTTGATGAACTACTATATTTTCGTTTTGGAGCCAGGGCAATAAATTGCTATGGTGTTCGCGCCCGCCCAGAATTACGACCTTATAATCTAGACCAGGCGCGACGAGATTGATTGCTTCGGTTGTATTGCGCACAAAAACCACTTCATAGCTGTCGTCGGCGCCAACGAATTGTCTAACTATTGTGCGTGCATTCTCATATAATTCAGTAGCTTCTTCGCTTAAATCATAAATACCGCGGTGTACATTAGCGTTCTTTGATTCGTAAAAATGAGTCATAGCATCAATGACGCTTTGCGGCTTGAAAGTCGTGGCGGCATTATCGAAATATACAAAATCATCACTGATTTGGGGGAAGTCTTTACGTATCTCGGAAACTGATCTAGACATGATTCTGCTCGTAAAAATTATCAAATTTTTCTGATATCAATTGTAATTGATTTTCGTCCGCATTTCCTAGGATGCTCAAAATGTCTGAACGAGCTACTAAGTGACGTATTTGATTATCGCTCAGTCCACGGCTAGCTAAATAGCTATATATATCCAAATTAATTTTGCCAGAACTCATGCCGTGGCTACCTTTCATATTTTCCTCGGAACTTTCGATTATTGGCATGCAAATATTTTGGCAGCTATCATCAAGAAGCGTAATTCTTTCGTTTTCGTTTCCTATCGCATTGGTTGCGCTCGGTCGAAATGCGATCTTCATTTTTGTCTGTTTTTTTATGCCATTTGCCAGTACGCCGCGAACTAAGAAATTACTTTTTGAATTTGCTCCGGAATGTGTAGCGAGGTAATCGACGAAAATCTCATGAGTGCCAGAAGCAATTATGGCGACACGACCGTTGAATTCTGCATTTTCAGCCAGTCTCACCATAATCTGCAAGGAAGTATTTCGCATACAGAAAAGTACTAAAGTGAGGTTAACTTTTTCGTCTTCCTGAATGTCGTAAATAAAAGAGTTTTCACGATCGCGATTGTCGAGAATTTGAAACACGTTTTTCATCACATATTCTCCGACATTTCTAACTTAATAAGATTATTCATTTCGGCCGCATATTCAAAAGGCAATTCTTTCGAAACATCGTTTGCGAAGCCGCGTACTATCAATGACCTCGCGACGTCTTCCTGTAAGCCGCGCGACATCAAAAACTCAATTTCTTGAGTGCTAATTTTACCAATATTAGCCTCATGCGCAACCTCGGCATCGTCGGTTTGAATGTCGAAGAATGGAATTGTTTCAGATTTAGATAAAGAATCGAGCATCAATGACTGGCAATCCGTAAATGAACGACTCTTTTTAGCATCTGTTGTAATTTTCACAACATTTCGAAATGTATTAATACCTCCATCTTTTGCGATGGATTTTGCATTAATGATTGACCTCGTATTGGCGGCCCGATGTTCGACTTTTACGCCCGTATCGAGTATTTGTTTTTGCCCAGCAAAACTAACGCCCGTATATTCCATTGATGCGCCATTGCCGTCCAAAATTGCGCAAGGATAGAGCATTGAGACATGGGAACCAAACGAACCAGTTATCCATTCGATTTTGCCGCCCTCGGCCACAATCGCACGCTTTGTGTTGAGGTTAAACATATTTTTCGACCAGTTTTCAACCGTCGAATATTTTACGCGTGCATTTTTGCCAACATAGATTTCTACGCACCCAGCATGTAAATTAGCGACATTATATTTTGGCGCCGAACAGCCTTCGATAAAATGCAAATCAGCGTCATCGTCGACAATAATTAGAGTATGTTCGAATTGTCCGGCACCAGGTGCATTAAAACGGTAATACGACTGTAGGGGAAATTCTACACTTACTCCGCGTGGTACATATACGAACGAACCACCGCTCCAGACGGCGGCATGTAATGCGGCAAATTTATGGTCGTCGATTGGCACTAATTGCATGAATTTATCTTGGATTATTTCGGCATAATTACTATGTAATGCCGCCTCGAGCCCCATATATACTACGCCAGTATCGGCAACCGCTTGTTGGATATTATGGTAGACCAATTCTGAGTCGTATTGGGCGCCCACGCCAGCTAGACCGGATTGTTCGGCCTGCGGTATCCCTAGTTGTTCGAATGTTTGACGAATTTCTTGTGGAACTTTATTCCAATCATCCACCATTGCAGAGCTAGCTTCGACATAACTTTCAATGTTATCCAGATCTAGTTCGCTCAAATCTGGCCCAAACTTGGGCATCGGCATTCCGTTATAAACATCAAGGGCCGCGAGTCGTAATTCGCGCATCCATTCTGGGTCATTTTTTCGTTGCGAAATTTTTTCGACAATCGCTCGGCTCAATCCACGATATTGGTCAGACATTTTTGAACCCATTTTGTTGTATTTCGTCTAATAATTTCTTGGTTCCAGTGGAAGAAAGTTTGCCCGACTTAATAACATAAACTCTGTCAACTTTTAACTTTTGTAAAATGCGCATGTTGTGCGTGATTATCATGTATGCAATATTGGTTCTTTTTTGATAGTTGCGGAGTGATTGTGACATTTTTGTAGCGGCATCAATGTCTAAACCGGAATCTATTTCGTCCAGCATGGCAAGCTTTGGCTCTAACATCATCATTTGCGCGATTTCGAGTTTTTTCTTTTCACCGCCGCTAAAACCGACATTTAATTCTCGCGTGCCAACGAATGGGCTTAAATTTAATTCTTCAAGTATTTCTGACATCTTTAGTTGGAAGTCGGTTAGACGCATTTTCTTTTTCCGGGCATCATTTGCTGCTCGCAATACTTCATTGAGCGGGAGGCCAGGAATTTCGACTGGGCTTTGATAGCTTAAGAACAAACCTTTTCGTGCCCGAGTATCTACTGATAATTTTGTGATATCTTTTGCCTCGAATAATACTTTGCCAGAGCAGCGCAATGCATCGAGCCCCATGATAGCTCGCGCAAGAGTTGATTTGCCAGCTCCGTTTGGGCCAAGGATAGCAACCGTTTCGCCCGACTGAATTGTCAGGTCGATGCCTTGCAGTATTTGCTTATCCGCTGCCTTAACGGATAATTTGCTAACTTCTAGTAGCTTTGTCGTCATGTTTCTATTTTAATTCGGCTCATTTCAGCAATCAAACACAAGCATAACAAATTTGCGAAAACTCCAAAATATAAAATAATGAAAATCACCTCAGATAGATGAGGCAAGAAACCCATTGTTTTGCACCTTGTTAGAAAGGGAGGACACGACATGAAAGTCCAGTACAACATCGACGGCATGCATAACCCTGGTACAGAAATTGAGATTGGGGGAACATCTACTTTACTAGGAGCCACTATTCACAGCTTTACAGTCTCGACATGGTTGTCATTGAAGGTGGGCGCCTCTGCCTGTATTTCAGCACGGGCGATGGTGTTTGCCCGGCAACTTGGTGGCTCGTCGTCACTACACGAAGCTTTATTCTCGCACAAGTATGCCGACGACAACACCTCCATCGAGGTATTTAGTGCGAAATAGCGCAAGCCTCTCTATATAACTTCGACCCCGCGGGCGCACTTGGCCCGCGGTATTTTTTATGCCACAGGCATCACCGTCGTAATGTTACAATGAACTTATGCAGATTCATCTTCATCCGGAAATATTTGAAACCGTCAAGCGTGGCACTAAAAACGTCGAAGCGCGCGTTTTTGACGAAAAACGTCAACGTCTCGAACTGGGCGATGCGCTCATATTCTTGAAGCGTCCCGATGAAATTGAGCGACTATACGGACACGTTACGGGTCTGAAACGTTTTAAAGATTTCGCCGAATTGGCTGATGCTTATACTATTGAGCGTTTATATTCCAATAAATACACGAAGGAGCAGTATTTAGCACTCTTTCCAGAATTCTATTCCGAAGCTGAAATTACTAAGTATGGCACCGTGGCAATTGAATTTGAACTAGACGATGGCGGCAAACTCTGTGAAGCTTTTGCTATGGAAAATGCTGAAGAAGCCGTTAAGCATATTGAACTAGAACGTATCGAAAATTACGGCGATATGGCATATGGCCATAATTTGCATACTTGGGATGATGGGCATCGTATCTTTTGTCGTTGCGGTAAATGCGGCGGATATTTTCTAATGCAATATTCTGAGTATCATGGTATTGGCGAAGAAAAAGATGTTTATTATACGGACTATTTTCCCGTATCCACGCCAGCTGAAGCCGATAAATTAAATCGTTTATATAACGGTTTTACGATTGAGCAAAAATTTCCTGGTCGTTATCTACTGCGCGATAGTAATCGCGGACCAAATTGGAGCAATCAATAGTCTAACGGAGCTTCCTGGCTAAAGCGCTTTCCGAAATTTTTTCGTACTGTTTTTTCGGAATCATATTCCAATCGGCTAAAACATCTTCGATGCGTTCCAGGACATCTTCTGGCTGATTGCCGCCATCAACTTCGCGTACCTCTATTCCATTCATGGTTAATGTGCGAATCATGCCAGTAATATTACGGTCATATAAATCTTGGCGGCGCTCAATCGCAGCCCGCGTATCGTCCACACGCT
The DNA here is from genome assembly GCA_946185175.1 of uncultured Candidatus Saccharibacteria bacterium. Taxonomy (GTDB): domain Bacteria; phylum Patescibacteriota; class Saccharimonadia; order Saccharimonadales; family Saccharimonadaceae; genus UBA2834. Next base: position 2,371 of record CAMHIH010000033.1, on the reverse strand, counting down.
TCCGCTCGACTAGACGTCGCCATAATTCACCGCGCGGTACGCGTAACACGATGGCACCTTCCAAATCGTTAATGCGCTTGTTGTCAATCAGCCACTTCAATTGACGATAGTCAGCTGGATAGCCGTCTAGAATTACTCTTTTACCTGAGCGGCCAAGACGTTGTAGGGCTTTGTCCATGACTTTCGTAGCCTTATCGTCATCGATAAACATGCCATGCTCGAGTGCAAAAGAAATATCGCGATCATGTAGGCTAGCTAATAAATCACGATAAGATACCCAACTCCAGTGGTATTTATTTGCAAGCAGTTGCCCCTGAACTGTTTTTCCTGCGCCCGGCGCGCCAAAAAGCGTAATCATAACTACATTCTAGCATTATTAACGCATGCTATCATATAACTAATGGAAGGAAACTCGTTCGACTTTGGTCCGTTTATCGCAATTATCGTTTTTTCGATAATAGTAAGCATAGTCGTCGATCGTATCAGTAAATCTGGTGCAGTTGGATCCGGCATTGATATCGATAAGCTAGGTGAACAATACGCCGAAAGACGCGCCAGGCGCAATAAGCCAGAAGACGCGCAAAAGAATTTATTACATCGCGTTAAACTATTTGGTATTGTTGCCGGATTGTGTTATCTGGTTTCGTTTATTTCGCTGGCCTATATCTTTGGTGTAATGCTGGAAATATACCCATCAGAGCAGGGCGACATCAATTTGGCGCTATCCGCATTAATCGTTGGAGTTGTGCTGGCTGTAATCTATACTTTGCAGTTTATTAATAATCGGCAACTTTACGAAAAATACTACGGTTAAATTTTTAAACAAAAATAAAGAGTATGGTTAATCACGAAAAATCTAACGAAAATGAGAAATTGGCAAGCCCCGAAGATCAGCGTTGTTGGGAAATTTTTCATCGCTCCAAAGATGGTATGGTGCGGGAATTCCAAGTCATCGGCGCAATAGCTAGTGATTATAAACGATGGGGGGTTGACGATGCGAGCCGGGAAATCCATAAAGAAATAATTCGAGCAGCTCGTGAAGGTGACGTAGAAAAGCGCATTGAAGACGAGCTGAATCCAGACGGCACAATCAGCCGTATGGGGATAGTACGCAAAAGCGACGGTGCTACCTTAGTGGAGCAGCGCGTCTATAGCACTGAAGGCGACGAGCCGAAATACGATTTCGAGCAAATTCATGATTATATTCAAAAAGGCGTAATCGACGAGAGCGAAGCATTGCAACTCGCCTTGGCTTTCGGTATTTTAAATGGCGTTGATTCGCTGGCAGGTTTAAACCAGAGAGATTTTCGCCACGACCTTGGTCATATTAAAGAAAAAATCATCAGATACTATAATCGCGAATATCAAAAGGCTTTATTTAAAGATGATGGTAAAGATAGGGACGGGCTTCATCACGAAATAATTGATGGCGATATTCCGCTCGTCCGCTTTGATGGAGCAGAGTTTAAAATGTTAGTGCACGTGCGCGATGCAATGCACTCAGCACAGGGCGATCATAAAGAAATAGGGGAAGATGACCCTAAACAGGCCTGGACAACTCCGCGACCAGGTAAAGATGTAATCCCGCATGGCTTATCAACCTCATTAATTTCTAGTGAAAATATCAATATCTACATGAATGGTGAAATAATTTTTGGCTTCACGGAAATCGAGGACGATTCCATCGTCACGATGTCTGAAGAGGATTGCGGTAGCAGTACTGCAGCGCGTTCGCGCTTTAGCATCACGGGCAATCATGGTAATGAACGCCTAATGTTGCCGGATGAATTATTGATTAGAACTGGCCGACCGGATGCCATGTCAAACTTCAATGAAGTTGTTCTTGACCGTTTTGCTGATGGTAGCTACGGCAAAACCGAAAAATTAATCATGCCAAATTGCATAGTAGTATTCGGCAAGGATGCTTCGGAAATTACGGATTCGCAAAAACACTACGCAAAATCGTTCGGAATCCCAATCTACTTAATTGACGGTTCAAAGTACGGTGGCGTACATGTACTTGGCGACGCGTAACGTGGTTATAGTTGTTTGCTAGAATAATAATTAGGGTAGGGCATGGAGATATTTTTCAATCTAGTACTGTTGATAGTGGGCCTAATCGGACTTATTAAGGCGTCCGATGTCTTTGTTGATGCTGCCTCCTCACTAGCTATTAAACTTCGTGTCCCTAAAATGTTAATTGCGTTAACTATTGCCGCATTCGGCACTTGCGCGCGAAATGGGAATAAGTCAAAAAATAATCACAATGACAGCAATCGTTATTAGCACTTCGTTGCCGGAACTTACGATGACTGTTGGCGCTTCGCGTAAAGGCGAATTTGATATGGCGGTCGGGAATATTATCGGAACA
>CAMHIH010000032.1 GCA_946185175.1 uncultured Candidatus Saccharibacteria bacterium | reverse complement strand
ATACGCGCGAATCAATTGAGCAACGATGGAAAATCTTTAAGACTACGATTGCCGATATGCGTAAAATCCTTGAATCGGATGGTGTAGAATTTAAAGAAGTCGACGGCGAGGGGGATAAAGATGAGATTACGCGTCGCATTGAGCAAGTTTTAACCGAATGGCAACTCATAGGGCCAGTTGCAGAGGAGTAAAAGAATGGACGAAAAAAAGATCAAGGCCATGCGAGAGGGTGGCAAGATTATGGCTCGCATTTTCGCAGAGCTAAAAGATTATACTAAGGCCGGTATGACCGGTAAAGAAATCGATGCCTGGGTAGCCAAGAAAATCACGGACTACGGTTGCGGCATCGCCTACTATGAGCCAGATGTAGATTTCCCTGGTTCGATTTGTATTTCTGTTAACGATGAATTGATTCATGGTATACCGAAAGACTATGAACTTGAGGAAGGCGATAAAGTAAGTTATGACCTTGTTATCAAGTATCAAGGGTATTATGTTGATTCTGCTTTTACGATGATTGTCGGCGATAAGCCAACTGCGGCCCAGAAGCATCTCTTAAGCTTTACGGAGTCGTCTCTCTACGAAGGGATTGCGCAAGTACGACCTGGCGCAAAAATTGGCGACATTGGCTTTGCAGTACAAAAGGTGTTAGAGAAGGGCAAGCTTGGCGTGATTAAGAATTATGTCGGTCATGGGATTGGCGCAAAGATGCATATGGAGCCAGAGGTGCCAAATTATGGCAAAAAAGGACATGGGTATACTTTGCAGGTGGGTGATACGATATGTATAGAGCCAATGTCGAGCTTAGGGAAACCAGACACGGTGGTGATTGAAGATGACGATGGTTGGACGGTTTGCCTAAAAGATGGCTCGTTGGGTTGTCATTTCGAGCATACGATATTGGTAACTGAGGACGGATACGAAATTCTCACTCAAGCATAAGTAGTTATGCTACAATGAGAATATGGAAGAAAGAGCTCGCTTTGTGGTGGGATTAGATATTGGTAGTAATTTTGTGCGCGCCGCCATTGGTGAGATGACGCACGATGGTATTCGTGTGGTGGGCTACGGCGAAGCGCCATCCGACGGTATGCGTCGCGGTATCGTGAGCGACATTAGCGCACCATGTTCGGCGATTGACCATGCTTTAGTTGCCGCAGAAAAGATGAGCGGCCTTGAGGCGCCAGATGCCGCCGTGAGCATTAATGGTGTAAATATTACCAGCACAAAGGTTGATGGCATGATAGCGGTTGGGGTGGCGGACCACGAAATTGATGAAGTCGACCTAGAGCGAATAATTGACACTTCGATTGCTGGTAAAGTGCCAGCTACGCGCCAGATTCTAAAAAACATGCCATACGAATACATTCTGGATGGCCAGGGAGGCATCCGCGAACCGATTGGCATGAAGGGTGCACGTCTAGAAATGCGAGCAAATGTGATTTCGACGATGAAGCTGGATTTCGATAATGTTGTGAAGGCTTGTACGGTAGCAGAATTGCAACCGTCGATTATTGAGCCGGCGGTAATTGCGGCTTCACGTGCAGTGTTGACGAATCATCAACGCCAAAATGGTGTAGCTGTGTTGGATATGGGCGGGGCAACTACGAGTATCGCTATTTATGATGAGGGGGAGTTGCAGTATGTTGGCGTCTGTCCTTATGGTAGCAATGATGTAACAAATGACCTTGCAGCTTACCTAAAGACAATTCCGGATGTAGCAGAAGAAATCAAGCTGCGCTTTGTATCTGGGCAGTTTGGTGAGGGAAGTAGTAAGGATATTACAATCAAGCGCGGTCGCGATGAATATACTTTTTCGCGCAAGGATGTCGATGAAGTGGTGGAATCTCGTCTAGAAGAAATCTTTGAGATGATGCGTAAGCATTTAAAGCACGCTGGCTATGATCGACGCTTGCCAGAGGGCATTATCTTGACCGGTGGCGGTGCTAAGATGAAAGACATTGATAAATATGTTTGTTCGCAAATGGAGTTAGCGGTACGCGTCGGGACACCTATCAATATTTCTGGCGTGAATGAGGATGTAGCAAAGCCCGAATATGCTACGGCAATTGGCTTGATGTATGCTGACTATGAGGCAGCTATAACTAATGGCCACACGAGCGCATCCAAGAAGAGCGAGAAGAAAAAGAGTAAAGCTGGTGGCGAAAGCATCATTAGCAAAGTCTTAAAATTGTTCAAATAATTTAACAGATTACTAGTCAAATAAATTATTAGCTGTTATTATTATAGATAGAATTGAAAAAGTGAGGAGTTAATACATGCCTGAAGTTAAGCCTAATGAGGTGGAAAGTACAGCTAGTATTAAAGTTATTGGTGTTGGTGGTGCCGGCGGTTCTGCTGTAAACCGCATGCGCGAGGCTGGTTTGGTTGGCGTAGAATTTATCGCCATGAATACTGACGCACAAGCATTGCATAACTCAAAGGCGGATCGCAAGGTTTACCTTGGTAAAGACACTACGAATGGCCTTGGTGCGGGCGCGGATCCGACAGTTGGTGAAAAAGCTGCAGAAGAAAGCCGTGATGAGATTCGCGAAGCGCTTGCGGGCGCAGACATGGCATTCGTAACTTTCGGTGCTGGTGGCGGTACTGGTTCTGGTGCAAGTTATATTGTCGCCGAAGAGGCTCGCAAACAAGATATTTTGACGGTTGGCGTCGTGACGAAGCCTTTCTCATTTGAAGGCGCAAAGCGCAAGGCGAACGCAGATTGGGCAATTGATCATTTTGCTCGCAATGTTGATGCGTTGATTACAATTCCAAATGATCGACTTCTTCAAACAATTGATTCAAGAACTCCACTCACTGAAACTTTTAAGATTGCCGACGATGTCTTGCGTCAGGGCGTTCAGGGCATTTCGGAACTAATTACAGATGAAAATGCAATGATTAATTTGGACTTTGCTGACGTGAAGGCCATCATGAAAGACGCTGGCTCTGCTTTGATGGGCATTGGTCGCGCTTCGGGCGAGAATCGTGCCACGATTGCGGCGCAACAAGCAATTGAATCGCCGTTAATTGAGGTGTCAATTGATGGTGCGCGCGGTGTTCTGTTCTCGGTCACTGGTGGTTATGACGTTACGATGGCCGAGATGGAAGAAGCTGCTTCCTTAATTACCGCAAGTGTCAGCCCGGACGCAAATATCATTTGGGGTGCAAGCATCCGTCCAGAGCTTGAAGATGAAGTTATCGTTACGGTAGTGGCGACGGGTTTTGATTCGGAATATTATCGTGATGATCCACGCGCGCAAGAAGTTTTTAAGAAAGAAGTTGAGCCAGAAGAGCCGCAACGGACTGCGCCAGTTTCGACTGCTAGTGAATTAGAGCATAATGAAACGTCGGTCGTCGATGAAGAAGAGAACATGCGACCAGAGAGTAAGCCATCCGATTTTGCTGATGCGACGACGGTTAATATGTGGGATGCAATTCGCACAGATAATGGAAGCACCAATAATGATATTCCAGCTATCTTGCGCCGAAGAAAAAAGAATAAAGACTAAGAGAGGAGCTCAAGTGTTTTATGAGTGGCCTCAAAATTGGCGAAAGTAAAGTAATTGAAAGCCGAGAAACGCAAGACGGTACGATGATTCGCCGTCGACGAGTTTCCCTTGACGGTAAGCACCGTTTTACAACTTATGAGCGGATTGAGCGTCCCGGCATGATGGTACGTAAGCGAAGTGGGAGCAAAGAGGCGTTTGATCGCGAAAAGCTCGCCAGCGCCGTGCGAAATAGTGTTGGCAAATACTTCGATAGCGATCTTGATGTGCAGAATGTTGTTTCACGCGTAGAAGATGAGATTTATGCGCTTGGTAAAGACGAGATTCCGTCAAAAGTGATTGGCGAAAAAATTCTAGAAGTATTGTCAGAAACAAACGATATGGCCTACGTGCGCTTTGTGAGCGTTTTTCGAGAATTTAAAACTCTAGATGAACTAGAGCAAAGTATTGCTGAGCAGCGTAAACGCATGGAAATGCGCGATAAGAAGGAGAAATAAGAAAATGAGGGTGGTAGCAATTTGGCGCGACAATACGGATTATGCGCGTAGCATGATGGAATTTTTGCGCGAACTAGAACATCGCTTGGGTAAAGCACCAGAAAGCTTGGATCCAGATTCGCCAGAAGGTGAAAGCTTGGCGCGTAGCTATGATGTAGTTGAATATCCTTCAATCTTAGCGATTGACGATAGCGGCAAATTGGTTCAGCTTTGGCGTGGCACAATGCTACCAAAGATGGATGACGTCGCGTTTTATTTGCTGGAGCATTAATGAAATACGAGAAACTAGTGCGCGATAAAATCCCGGATATTATCATTAGTGATGGTCGCGTTGCGAAAACACGTATTCTGGATGATGAGGAATATTTGGTGGCGCTTGAACAGAAGCTACAAGAAGAATGCGCGGAAGTTTTGGCTGAACGTGGCGAGCATCGCATTGAAGAGTTGGCCGATGTAATGGAAGTCGTGAAGGCTTTGGCGGAAGCGCAGGGTAGCGATTTGGCTGCAGTTGAGCGAGCCCGCCAAAACAAGTTCGACAAACGTGGCGGCTTTGCGCAAAAAATATTTTTAATTGAATCGAATTAGTTGGGATTGAACTAAAAATGTTCGCGGCGTCGTGGTTATTTTTATTTTTTTGAATAAATATGCTATAATGCAGGCATAAAGCGTTTGAGCGGCCATCAACCGCGATGCTGGCGAAAGAACAGTTTGCTTAAATTGCGAGGTCCGAATTACTTATGTAATAAGGAGGGTAAGCTTAGTAGAATCGCTCGTGAATCTGCGTAAAAGAACAAATAAGTGCCAATCGCTGAGGGAGTGATTGGAAATTGGATGGTACCGCTCAAAAGAGTTCCAATGCAAATTGGAATTTTTTTATTCAAAAAGAAAGGAGTAGTGGGAATGAAATATAAATATGGTGTGCGACGCCGCGCAAGTGAATACGAAAAAGCACTTGTTGAGTATTGGAAAAAGAACAAAACATTTGAAAAATCGGTCGAGCAACGCGAAATCGATAATTCATATGTATTTTATGATGGCCCGCCATTTATTACGGGCAACCCGCATCACGGTACGCTCCTTTCTAGTATCGTGAAAGATGCCGTGCCACGTTTCTGGACGATGAACGGAAAACGCGTCGAGCGCCGTTGGGGTTGGGATTGCCACGGATTGCCGGCTGAGAATTTCGTCGAGAAACAACTTGGTATTAGGGATCGTCGCGAAATTGGCACAAAGTGGCCACTTGAAACTTATATTACGAAAGCCCGCGAATCGATGGTCGCTAATTCCGAGACTTGGGAATCGACGATTGATCGAATTGGTCGTTGGGTGGATTTTAAGGGTGCTTATCGTACGATGAACAAGGACTTCATGGAATCTGTCTGGTGGGCATTTAAAACGCTCTATGAAAAGGGCAAAATCTATGAAGGCGAAAAGGTATTGATGTATGATACGAAGTTCGCAACGCCTGTCTCTAAGGCAGAAGTTACGATGGATAATGATGCATATCAGACCGTAACTGACCCTTCTGCTTATGTGAAGTTTAAGCTCGCTGATCGCGACGAATATATTTTAGCCTGGACGACTACGCCTTGGACTTTACCCGCAAATATGGCACTCGCTGTGTCTGAGAAGCTTGAATACGGCCTCTATGACGTTGACGGTGAGAAAATGATTGTTGCTACGAAACTTGCCGAAAAGTTGTTTGGCGAGGATGTGAAGGCTGAGAAGAAGTATACTGGCAAGGATTTGGATGGTTTGAAATATGAGCCGCTCATGACGATGGATGACGAGATCGATAACAATGAGAATGCTCATAAAGTTCACATCGCGGATTTCGTGAGCGCCGAAGATGGTACTGGTATTGTGCATGTTGCACCGGCATACGGCGAAGATGACTATGTGCTCGGTAAGCGTGATAAAGTTCCAGTCCGTCATACAATCGACGATAATGGCTATTATTTCCCGGAATGGGCAGAAAAACTGCATGAAATTGGCGTGCGTGATACTGATGAAAACGGCATCGAAGTTTGGGCTGGCAATAAGTTTATCGCCAAGTGTCTAGAAGAGAAGGGTATTATCTGGAAAATTGAATATATTAAACACGAATATCCATTTAACCCACGCAGTAAGCAGCGCATTATGTATCGTGCGTTTCCGAGCTGGTTCTTTGATGTTGAGGGTAGTAAGGAATTGATGCTTGAGAAGAATGAGGATATCAACTGGTTCCCAGCGCATTTGAAACATGGTCGTTTCGCGAAGAATATCGAGCAGGCGCCAGATTGGAACCTGAGCCGCGACCGTTTCTGGGCAACAGCGATGCCGGTCTGGAAAGGCGATAAGGGCTCAATCAGAGTCGTTGGATCGTATGACGAACTTTACGAGCTCTCCGGCGTGCGCCTGGAGGATTATCACCGTCCATGGGTGGATGAAATCGAATTCGATATTGATGGCGAGCATTTCAAGCGCGTTGATAAGGTGTTGGATTGTTGGTTTGAGTCCGGTTCGATGCCATTTGCGCAGATGCATTATCCATTCGAAAACAAGGAAAAGTTCGAGAAGAATTATCCAGCAGATTTCATCGTAGAATATGTTGGCCAGGTGCGTGCATGGTTCTATTATGTGCATGTTGTGAATACGGCACTATTTGGCGAATGCGCCTACAAGAATGTGATTACGACTGGTACTTTGGCTGGCAATGATGGCCGTAAGATGAGTAAGTCGCTTGGTAACTATACTGATCCAAATGAGTTGATGAATAAGTTCTCGGCCGACGCTTTACGTTTCCAGCTGTTGTCTAGTCCAGTGCTCGCCGGCGAAGATTTTGCCTTGATTGATAAAGATGTGTCCGATACGGCACGCAAGCTAACAATGATCTGGAATGTCTATGACTTCTTTACGATGTACGCCGAGGTGGATGGATGGGAATACAAGAAAAAGACGCTAGAGGCACCAGATAAACTCGAGAATGAGCTAGATAAGTGGATTGTGAGTCGCGTGTATCAGTTGCGCAATGAGATTACAGATAATATGAAGGTCTATAATATTCCAGCTGCGCTTGCAGGGGTATTGCCATTCATTGACGATCTTTCGAACTGGTTCGTACGTCGCAGTCGCCGTCGTTTCTGGAAGTCGGAATCGACGACCGACAAAAACGAAGCTTACGAGACCCTGCATTATGTGTTGAGCTATACGGCATTAATTTTAGCGCCATTTGTGCCATTCCTTGCCGAAGAACTTTGGCAGAATATGATGGGTGGCGAGAGCGTACATCTGCTTGATTGGCCGGAAGCTGGCAAGATTGATGAAGATGTTATTAACCGAATGAGCGAGTGTCGCACTGTGATCACAGAAGGTTTAGCCTTGCGTATGGCGCGCGATGATGGCTTTGGCCAGATTAAGGTACGCCAGCCACTTGCGAGCTTAACTTATGGTGGCGAGAAGCTCGGTGACTTCTATGAGCAGATTATTGCTGAAGAGGTAAACGTCAAGAAAGTTGCTCATGGTAAAGAATTAGTACTCGACAAGAAATTGACGGACGAATTGAAAGATGAAGGATTTGTTCGTGAATTGATTCGTTTTGTTCAGGCGGCGCGCAAAAAAGCCGGCTTGAATGTCGACGATAGAATAAAATTGTGCGTTAGCTGTGAAGTCCCAGCAAAGCATCTTCAGACCTTGAAAGATGAGGTGTTAGCGACGGAGTTTAGCGATGACGCGAACTATGATTACGACGAAATCGTAAAGGTTGACGGTAAGAACATTACGATTTCGTTAGAGAAAGCCTAGTAAAATACTCCTGCATTTTTCTTGAGACAAAATACAGTCTCCACGAAAAATCAGGAGTATTTTTAATGAATTAAATATATCGTGGAGGGCATAATTTCATAAGTCAGATTATTTGTGTGAATAATATTTTTGCGGAAAATCAATAGCAGTTTTGTATCTGTTAAATTTGACATTTTAGGAAATATAAGCATAATCGTACTTGACAAAAAAGCATAAGCGTGATAGTATTAGGGCAGTTGGATAAGCAAAAAGCAAAAACCAACAAATAAAAATTCCGTCGGGTATCAGGAAAACAAAAATAAAAAGAAAGGAAAAAATTAATAATATGGAAACATTTAAAATTCCTGGACTCGAAACGAAAACAGAAAGTGAAGAGGAGCTAGGATTACAATTCGAGGAATGCGAGTATAATCCCGATAAAGTCTTTGTGCCAAAGAAGGAAACTACTATCTCCGAAGAGAAATTAAAAGAAATGAAAAAAATGAGTCCGATCTTAGGTCGTAAAGCAAACCTCTTTGCTCGTATCCGTAATTTTAATCAATAAGGAGAGTCTATAGATAGAAACTAGCCAATAAAAACAAAAAACAGGAGAAAAAGCCATAAGA